>JAKSNE010000111.1 GCA_024400135.1 Paludibacteraceae bacterium | reverse complement strand
GCACAAAAAACGACCTCCCGCTTATGTCTAAGCAAGAGGTCGCTCGAAAGATTGTAGATGCTATCGCAGCACTACAATAGGATTTACTTAATCAGTTTAGATAAAAAACCTCTACGAGGCTTCTCTTCTTCCGCAGCTTCGGCGGGAGCTGCTTCCGCATCTCTCGGCGTCCACTCTTCGCGCTCAGCAATCTCACCGACCTGACCCTTAACATAGTTAATCACGTCTTGCAGTCCTTCCACGAAGTGAGCAAAATCCTCCTTGTACAGGAACACCTTGTGCTTTTCAAACGAAGGCACTGTGGCATCCGGACCCATGTGTTTCTTACTCTCTGTGATACACAGATACAAATCCTCATTACGAGCCTTCTTAACATCCAAATAATAGATACGTTTACCTGCCTTTACCGAACGAGAATAAACGATTTCGGGCTCCTGTCTTTCTTCAAAATTACGCTCTTCCATAATTGTAGTTATTTTAAAAACCGCTGCAAAGTTACGCATTTTTTTTAAAATATGCAAATATATTCTTATTTTTTTCAAAAATATCAGGCAAAGTATTGCATATATCAAGATTTTTTTGTAATTTTGCCGCGTTATTTGTAAATTACTATGATAAGTCGAACTATTGTACGCACCCGAATTATTCAAACGCTCTTTGCCTACTACAAAGATGGGGACAAGACTCCCCTCACGGCAAAGAAAGAGTTAATCAACAGTTTTTCCGATTCTTACAGCCTCTATATGCTGCTGTTATCGTTCATGGACGAGTTGCCTCGTTACGCCGACGAGCAGTTGGCGGATGCCGTATCTCGCGCCCGCATTACGCACCGGACCTACACGCCTAATCGTAAGTTTATTGACAACGCTATATCGCAGCAAGTCTTCTCCTCACGCGCGTTACGCGCCTATTTAGAGGAAAATAAACTAAGATGGGATTCGGGAATGTCCTTCATCGCTAACTTCTATAAGCAGTTGCTGAATGTTCCTTTCTACAAAGAGTTTATGCAGTTAGAGGCTCCCAGTTACGACGATGCCAAAGGCTTATGGCGCAGGATATTCGCTGAGTTACTGCTCAACAACGAAGAGTTATACTCAACGTTGGAAGAGATGGAGGTTGCGCTTGACCACACGAACTGGGCTACGGACGCCGACTGGGTCATCAGTTTTATTGTCAAGACGCTGAAACGTTTTGAAGAAGCGAACGGTGCCAATCAGCCCCTCTTGCCGATGTTTGACAACGAAAGCGAGTTAGATTTTGCCAAACAGTTATTAACGGCAACATTAGACCACCACGAGGAGTACGAGCAGATGATTGACGGACACCTCAAGAACTGGGACGCTTCGCGTATCGCGTATATGGATCGAATCATCTTGGAGACCGCTTTGGCAGAGATGATAAACTTCCCCGAAATAGCGTTGGAAGTATCGTTTAACGAATATATCGAACTTGCCAAGGAGTATTCTTCGGAGAAGAGCCACATCTTTATCAACGGCATTCTCAACGAGATACTATCCGAACTCAAACGCGAAAATAAACTGCTCAAAGCAGTTAGTCTCAAGGACTAAATAAGCATTAAGCACTAAACACTAAGCAATAAACAATAAACACTAATAACATTAAATTTTAATTATTATGCTAAACTTAATTTTCTTACAAGACGCAGCCGGTACGGCAGCGCAAGGTGGCGGTTGGGGTTTCTGGGTAATGATGATCCTGATCTTCGTCGTTTTCTATTTCTTTATGATTCGTCCTCAAACCAAGAAACAAAAAGAGTTGCAAAAGCAACGTGAAGCCATGAAGAAAGGCGACAAGGTTGTTTCTGCCGGTGGTATCTACGGTATCATCAAAGAGGTTCAGGACAACGCTTTCCTCATTGAGATTGCTAAAGACGTAGTCATCAAGATTGACAAAGGTAGCGTTTATGCTTCTGCTGACGACGCTCAACAAGCTCCGAAAGAGGAGAAGAAGTAATGAAACTTAACTGGAAAGAGGGAGTTATTTTCCTTGGGTTCATTGCGTTGGCGACCATTCTTTGGTATATCCACGCGATGGCCTCCGTTCGGACGGAAAATGTAGAGGTGCAGGTTAGATATACCGGCATCTCTACAACCATTGCCTTCAAGGATACCCTACCCTCATCCATCACTGTAGAAGTTCGTGATGCGGGTCAACGCTTGAAGACGTACTTTAAGGAACAACCTGTCATCACCTTAAACCTCGCTCCATTATTGGACGCTCCCACGGGAGAGGTTATCGTATCCGAGGAGAAGTTGCGTAGCAGTGTGACCAGTATCTTACAAGGTACCAGTAAACTGCTTGCCATCTCCCCCAGCACGATTCGTACCTCCTATTATCACTTGGCGCAGAAAGTCGTTCCTGTGCGCTTAATAACAGACGTTCAGCCTGCAAGCGAGTATCAAATAGTCGGTCAGCCGATGCTCGAAGTCGATCAAGTGACGTTGGTTGGTAAACCTTCTGACCTTGATAGTATTCACGAAGTGACGGCATTTCTTGCCCAAACCGGTATCAAAGACACGGTTATCACGGCTGTGCCGTTGACTATTCCTGCCTCGGTACGAGCTGCCGAAGATAGCGTCAATGTACGCACTATTGCAGAGCGGTTTACCGAAAAAGTGTTCCGCCTGCCTATCCAAGCCGTCAACCTTCCCGAAGGAACGAACGTGAGGTTCTTCCCTTCCGAAGTGACGGTAGTCGTTCGCTGTGCGATGCGCCATTTCACACAAGTGACAGAGAACGATTTAGAGGTTTATTGCGTTATTCCGGATAAGATGCTCAACCACTTACCCGTACACGTAAAGAAACACGATAAAGCCATCTCCTCTATGCGCGTCAGCCCTTCTCAAGTTGAATATTTGCTTGAACAACAATAGATTATGAAGAAAATCCAAATGGTGGATCTGCAACGTCAGTACCTCCGCCTTAAAAACGAAATTGATAACGGCATACAACAAGTCATTGACAGTGCCACGTTTGTGAAAGGTCCTCAAGTAGCTACTTTTCAGCAACACTTAGAGGCTTATACCGGTGCCAAACACGTTATTCCTGTTGGCAACGGCACGGACGCCTTGCAGATTGCATTGATGGCTCTTGGTCTCCAGCCCGGCGATGAGGTTATCACGCCCACGTTCACGTTTATTGCGACCGCCGAAGTGGTAGCATTATTAGGGCTTACACCCGTCGTTGTAGATGTAGATGAAGACACAATGAATATCTCCGTAGAAGCAATACGCCGCGCTATCACCCCCAAAACAAAAGCTATCGTACCCGTACATCTGTTTGGTCAGTGTGCAAATATGGAGGCAATCCTTGCGCTCGCCAAAGAGCACCATCTCTACGTAGTAGAGGACGCTTGCCAAGCCATCGGTGCTCGTTATACGTTTAGCAATGGCACCAGCCAACAAGCAGGAACGATGGGCGAGATTGGTTGCACCTCTTTCTTCCCCTCCAAGAACCTCGGTTGCTATGGCGATGGTGGTGCGCTGTTCACTAACGACGATGCCCTTGCCAAGAAGATACAAGTCATTGCTAATCACGGAATGGAAGTAAGATACCACCACGACAGTGTCGGTGTCAACTCGCGTTTGGATAGTATCCAAGCCGCCGTTTTGGACGCTAAGTTACCGCATCTGGACGAGTTTATCGAAGCCCGCCAACGCGCCGCTTCGTACTACGATGAGGCATTCAAAGATATTCCCGAGATCCAAATACCCGGACGCAGTCCCCAATCGACGCACGTCTTCCATCAATACACGTTGCGTATCGCTAACGGCAAACGCGATGCTCTCAAGGAAGCGTTAGCCGCCAAAGAGGTTCCGGCAATGATCTACTACCCTATCCCATTGCATTTACAAAAGGCTTATCAAGACCCACGATATAAACAAGG
>JAKSNE010000110.1 GCA_024400135.1 Paludibacteraceae bacterium | reverse complement strand
GTTGCGCCTCCGGCGATAGTTTAGAGTTGTCAGGTAAATTCCAAACGCTGAGGGGGACACCGATTTGGGAGTTATAGGATTTGGGCGAACGAATAATCGTGTAATCGTCTTTGAGTAGGTTATAGAGCCACTCCTTGACCACAGTCTTACCATTGGAGCCGGTGATACCAATCACGGGACCGGTGAAACAGCTACGCTTGATGGCTGCGAGCTGCTGGAGGGCGGCGAGAGCGTCGGGGACGACAATAAAGTGTAGAGTTGAGAGTGTAGAGTGTAGAGTTGTTGAGAGTGTAGAGTGTAGAGTTGTTGAAGCCCTTTGGGCTAGTTGAGAGTTGAGAGTTGATAGTTGATTTTCAGTCACCACAAACGCCTTCACGCCTTGGGCGATGAGGTCGGGGATATAGCGAGCGCCATCGTTCTTAGCCGTTTGAAGGGCAAAGAACAGAGTGTGCTCAGGCTCCGGTGCTTGCTCGGTGCCGAGTAAGCGGGAGTCCGTCAACAGATAACGTATATCGCGGTCCTGAGGACCAATAACCTTAACGGACACGAAGTTTTTGTCCGATACGAATGATTGAATTAGCATTGATCTTATTGAGTTTACAAAGTGTTTTCACACTTGTGTGATATTTCTGCGCTAGTCCGGAGAGGGTGTCGCCCTTCTTGACGGTGACGTATTTAGCGCTTTGCAGCGCTTTGAGTTCAGCGTAGTGGGGATAAGTGCCTTTTTGGGTGATGGTGTAGGTGCTGTCGTATCGGCATTGGCGTTGCGCTACGTCCACTAACAATTCGGGATTGATGGCATTGCCAAGATACCGTATCTCGTAGTGCAAGTGGCTACCGGTACTGCGTCCTGTGTTGCCGCCTAAGGCGATGACTTCGCCTGCGAACACACGTTCGTCCTCCTCTACCATCGGTCGCGAGAGGTGACCATAGACCGTTTCCAGTCCATTCTCGTGACGGATAACAACAAAATAGCCGTACCCACGAGGGTCATAGCCCACAATACGCACTTTACCCGGCCATGAGGTGCGGATTGAGTCGCCAATCTGTATCTTCAAGTCCGTTCCGTAATGGAAACGGTTGCGCCTTGGTCCAAACTTAGAGGTGACACGTGACGAATCAGCAGGGAAGCAGTAATCCGCCATATCAATGACCGTTCCTTCTTTGATGGAGTCGATAGAGATCTTGTAAGGATTGACTTGGGCGTTAGTCCAAATACCTCGATAGGCACTATCCGCCGGCGGTAGGTTCGTCCAATCGACGGACATAAAAGCGGGGAGCATACGGTACATAACCGTATCCCCACCCCGCACGACGACGACCATCGAAGGCAGTTCGTCCATCGCGTTCTCATCAATCATCAATGTGTCGTTGCTCCACTGAATCTGCGCCGAAAGCGTCAGAGTTATTGCGCTAAGCAAGGACAGCAAGAGGATACGCATGGGCATAATTTCCAAATCGTTATTGCGATGGCAGCTACCACAACGATAACCGCAATAGTAATCCACCATTTACCGGCAGTTGTGAGTTTTTTCTTTACGATAGTGAGCGGTAACATCTCCGTGAGTTTAGCACCAAACGGAACGTTAATAATCGCGTCCGCGTTGATAGCCCAACCGTTGGCGTTGAGGATAGGAGCTAAGTTACGTTTGCGCAGTTTGAGCCAAGCCAGAATCATCGACGGACCGGAGATGACGAGCATCAGACCGGCAATCCAGATGAGCAGTTGCCACCAAGGCAGCGCGTTGATACCACTTGCCAGCGAGGTGAAGAAGGCACCGATATATCCAATCGCCATACCGATGGCAGCAAAGATACCGGCAAACTTAGCGATATCAAACGGAGCTTTCTTATCCGCAGGCTTAGCAGTAGGATCCGCTATTGTTGCTTGCGTCTTGGCTTGCAAGTCGGAGAGCGCTTTGGCGTCCTTCTCAGCCGCAGACTTATTCACAAGGTCTTGTACCCACTTAGCAAACTTACGGTACGGAGACCAGAAGGCTTGCTTGATGGAGATTGGGTTGTCGATAATCTTCGTTACAATCGCGTTCCAGTCGTTTCCCTTGCGGTCATAGAAGATAGCGTTCTTGCCGACCGTGAGGTTACGAATCTCGCCTTGCGTCATGGCTGCAACGATCTGCATCGTCTCGCCCGTGCGCGGCAGTACGCAGTCGCAATAGATAAGGAACATTCCGCTGGCAGGCGCTTGGTCGTTCTGCTTGCCCATGTCGTTGACGCGCATCACCAGATGGCAGATACGTTGGTCTATGACGAGTTTACCGGCTTGGAACATCGCCAGTTTATCGGAATAGAAGTCCTCGAAGGTAACGTAGTTACGCAGGACGGTATAGAAATCGCGATGTAAGAGGATGAGTTTGAACAGAGGCTCGTAAGCGTCCTTGGCTGCTTGCAAGGCGGCTGCCGTTGCGTCCGCTGCCGCTGTGGTCGCTGCTGCATTAGCAGCCACTGCAGCTTCGTAAGCGGCAATCTTCTCGCCCATCTCAAGGAACTTAGCTTCCGTAATAGTGGGTTTAACCACGTCTTCGGGAATCGTAACCAGACCTAACTTCGCCATCTTAGCGAGTTCAAAGTATTTAGCAATCTCCTCTTTCTTCTCGTGGTAGGTAGCCATCACGTCCGCCTCGTAAGGAGCGACTGCCTCAACGAGCGTCGGCTCAACAGTCGGAACGGTTACCGCGTCAATGGCGGCTTGTACATCGTTTAAGCAAATAGCCGTTTTCTCACCGGCAACCTGCTTGGCGATAGCGAGGATATCGGCATCTTGGATATTGTCTAATGCTACCTCGTCCGTGTTGGCAAACAACGTTTGCGGGTCTTTGAGCACTTGGCACAACCATTGCGAGGTCTTAATCACTTCGTCCAGATGCAAGTGATTGTCTTTATCAATATCAATACGAGATAAGGTCTGTTCCCCTACTTCCAACCCTTGGGTCGGGCAAGAGAGAACCGTCCAACGTTTAGGATCAAGTTCATTCAAATGACGTAAGTCTTCTGCATTCTGAATGCGAACGCGCATCACACCCCCTACGGGAGCCATTTCCCATTGGTACTCTTTGGTACGAGAAAGTAAATCAATGTGTTTCATATTTTTTAATGTTTTTAAATAAATTCATCATTTAGCCGTAGGCGGTTCAATTCATCATTGACGAAATCACCGCTTCGCCTTGTCTCAAGGCGTTGCGTTTCTTTTGTCCGGCAGCGTACAGGAAGATCTCTGCCGTAATCACTTTTGTCTTCGTCGAATCGAGCATCGTGTGGCTTACGTACGGGCCGCCCATCGCCTCACCGCCTAAGATCTTCCACAATCCACGAACTTCATATACGTCGTTCTTCACCTCCATTTGCGGCGGGAAGATACGATATTCCGTTCCCATATAGCTGCCCGGCACGGAGGCGGTAACCACTTGACCGAGCACCTTATCGCGTTGCTGACAGAGGTAGTCAAGCGTGAACGTGCGCGTGCTGGCATAAGGATACGCGTACACGACCACGTCCCTGCGCATGGGACCTTTATTATTGCAGCACCAAAGCAGGTTGACGGGCTGTTTATCGCAAACGAGCGTAGTGTCCATTATCAGCATATAATCCTCCGGAATCCACATATCGACACCGAAGCGCGACTGCAACCGTTGCCGAGCCTGTTTGTTCGTGGAAGCGCGATAGAAACTAACTTGACGCTGTATCTCCTGCTCTACGAACCACGCTCTGACTTGCTCGCCATGCTCCTGCCAATAGGCTAAGAACGCCTGCACCGACGGGGCTTGTATATGGTACATCACCTGCGGATGACTCCACGGGTCTTGGCTCACTTTCGCTTTCACTTGCGAGTAACGAACGGAGTCGATATCTGCCCACAAGATATTCCGACTGGGCTTGAGATAACTATCGAACTTTGCCGGCGTGACGTGCATCGTCGTGAAATACGGTTCCATCTGCGGCAAGCACGGCA
>JAKSNE010000011.1 GCA_024400135.1 Paludibacteraceae bacterium | reverse complement strand
TGCCTTCATTGAGGGCAACGGTACACTCATCCGCAGAAGCGAAGATCAGTCCTTCACCCTTAACGCCTTTACGCGGTTTGGTGATGTAATACAAACCGAGGATCATATCCTGAGAAGGAACGGTGATAGGATTACCGTTAGCCGGGTCGAGGATGTTGTGCGAACCGAGCATGAGCAGTTGGGCCTCAAGGATAGCCTCGTTGGACAATGGCAAGTGAACAGCCATCTGGTCACCATCGAAGTCGGCGTTGAAACCGGCGCAAGCCAGTGGGTGCAGCTGGATAGCCTTACCCTCAATCATCTTAGGTTGGAAGGCGAGGATACCATGACGGTGCAGTGTCGGAGCACGGTTCAACAGAACCGGGTGACCTTCCATCACGTGTTCGAGGATCTCCCAAATGACGGGCTCTTTACGGTCGATGATACGTTTAGCGGATTTAACCGTCTTCACGATACCGCGCTCAATGAGTTTGCGGATGATGAACGGTTTATATAGTTCAGCCGCCATATCTTTAGGCAGACCGCACTCGTGCATCTTGAGTTCCGGACCCACGACGATAACCGAACGAGCGGAATAGTCCACACGTTTACCTAACAAGTTCTGACGGAAACGTCCTTGTTTACCCTTCAGCGAGTCGGAGAGGGACTTCAACGGACGGTTAGCCTCAGACTTGATAGCGGTCGTCTTACGCGAGTTATCGAAGAGGGAGTCAACAGCCTCTTGCAGCATACGCTTCTCGTTACGCAGGATGACATCCGGAGCCTTAATCTCGATGAGTCTCTTCAGACGGTTATTACGAATGATAACGCGACGATAGAGGTCATTGAGGTCGGACGTAGCGAAACGACCACCATCCAATGGTACGAGCGGACGCAGTTCGGGAGGCGTTACAGGAACGACTTGCAGCACCATCCATTCGGGACGGCTCTTACCTTTAGAGGAACGGAAAGACTCAACGACTTGAAGACGTTTGAGCGATTCCTGTTTGCGTTGCATAGAGGAGTCCTTGTCTGCTTCGGCACGTAACTTATAACTGAGTTCGTCAAGATTGATGGCTGCAAGCATATCATAGATAGCTTCGGCACCCATCTTTGCCACGAACTTTTTGGGATTACCATCCTCCAGCAAGTCATTATCTTCGGGCAGACGATCCACGAGTTTGAGGTATTGATCCTCATCAATGAGCATGTGGTCTTCGATGACTTCGCCATCTATCTCTTGTCCTGCAAGGCAACCGGCATGTAAGATGATATACTTCTCGTAATAGATGATAGCATCCAGTTGTTTGGTAGGAATACCAAGCAAAGCGGACATCTTAGAAGGCAAGGAGCGAAGGTACCAGATGTGAGCTACAGGAACGACGAGTTTGATATGACCCATACGTTCACGGCGCACTTTCTTCTCCGTCACTTCCACGCCGCAGCGTTCGCAGACGATGCCTTTATAACGGATTCTTTTGTACTTACCGCAATGGCACTCATAGTCCTTGGTAGGACCGAAGATGCGCTCGCAGAACAAACCGTCACGTTCGGGTTTGTAGGTGCGGTAGTTGATTGTTTCCGGTTTGAGCACTTCACCGCTGGAGATAGCCATGATCTCGTCGGGAGAAGCCAGACCAATAGTGATCTTCGAGAAACCGGTTTTCTTAGTGTTATCTTGTTTTAAAGCCATAGTTGTAATTTTTTATTCCAAAGTGATCGATAGAGCGAGACCTTGTAACTCGTGTAGTAAGACATTGAGGGACTCTGGGATGCCCGGAGTAGGCATCGATTCGCCCTTCACGATAGCCTCATAAGTACGAGCACGACCCGTGACATCATCGGACTTAACTGTTAATATCTCTTGCAGAACGTGAGCGGCACCGTGAGCCTCGAGAGCCCAAACCTCCATCTCACCGAAACGCTGACCACCGAACTGAGCTTTACCGCCCAGAGGTTGTTGAGTGATAAGACTGTACGGGCCAATCGAACGAGCGTGCATCTTATCGTCAACCATGTGACCGAGCTTCATGAAGTACGTCACACCAACGGTAGCCATCTGGTCGAACGGTTCACCGGTCTCACCATTATACAACTGCGTCTTACCTGCGCGAGGCAGACCGGCTTTGTCGGTCCACTCGTTGAGGGAGTCAAGGGTGCAGCCATCGAAGATAGGCGTAGCAAACTTAACACCTAACTCGCGACCAGCCCAACCGAGGACAGCCTCGAAGATCTGACCGATGTTCATACGAGAAGGCACACCCAGCGGGTTCAGAACGATATCCACCGGAGTACCATCCGCGAGGAACGGCATATCTTCTACGCGCACGATCTTAGATACAATACCTTTGTTACCGTGACGACCTGCCATCTTATCACCTACGCGAATCTTACGTTTCTTGCAGACATAGACTTTCGCCATTTGGATGATACCGTTAGGCAGCTCATCACCGATGGTGATATTAAACTTCTGGCGTTTGAGTTCGGCTTCCATCTCTTTGAGTTTGCCGATATAGTTCATCACGCAGCGCGAAGCGAGGTCGTTCTTCTCCGGATCCACCGTCCAACCTTCCAACATAAGGGTTTGGAAGTTGAGTTGGTTGAGGCGCTCCTTGGAGAAGTGTTGTCCCTTCAAGAGCAGTTCAGTACCAACGATATCTTTAACGATATTGGCTTGGTTATTCTTGAGGATAGTAGCGAGTTTGTCAATAAGCGACTGACGCAGGATCTCGGCTTTCTCCTTGAAGGCAGATTCGAGTTTAGCAATTTTCTCTTTATCCTCCTGTTTAGCCTTACGGTCTTTCATCGCACGGCAGTAGAGTTTCTTATCAATAATCACACCATCCAACGACGGACTGGCTTTCAGCGAAGCATCCTTCACATCACCAGCCTTATCACCGAAGATGGCTTTCAGCAGTTTCTCTTCGGGAGACGGATCGGTCTCACCTTTCGGAGTGATCTTACCGATAAGGATGTCACCGGGGCCGATATGAGCACCAATACGGATAATACCGTTCTCATCCAAGTCGCGTGTAGCTTCCTCGCTGACGTTCGGGATATCCGAGGTGAACTCCTCCATACCGCGTTTGGTTTCACGTACTTCGAGCAGTTGCTCTACCACGTGAACAGAGGTGAACATATCCTCGCGAACGATACGCTCGCTCAGTACGATAGCATCCTCATAGTTGTAACCTTTCCAAGGGATATAAGCGACTTTGAGGTTCTTACCTAATGCCAACTCGGCATTCTCGGTAGCGTAACCCTCGGTGAGGATTTGACCCTTAGTCACCTTGTCACCCTTACGAACGATAGGACGAAGGTCGATAGTGGTGTTTTGGTTCGTCTTTTGGAACTTAGGCAGTTTGTACTCTTTCTCAGCAGGATCGAAGGAGATGAAGTCCTCCATATCCGTGCGGTCGTACATCACTTTTATCACATCGGCATCTACGTAAGTCACTTCACCATCACCCTCTGCCTCAATCTGTGTGCGAGAGTCTTGGATGAGTTGACCTTCGATACCGGTACCCACGATAGGAGCTTCAGGACGTAACAACGGTACGGCCTGGCGCATCATGTTCGATCCCATCAACGCACGGTTAGCATCATCGTGCTCAAGGAACGGAATGAGGGCAGCTGCGATAGAAGCAATCTGCGAAGGAGCAACGTCCATCGCATTGATCTGGTCAGGAGCCACAACGGGGAAGTCTGCCTCAAAACGAGCTTTTACTTTATTGCGAATGAACTTACCATCCTTATCAAGCGGAGCGTTACCTTGTGCAACGGTCATGTTCTCCTCGTCTTCAGCGGTGAGGAACATCACGTGGTCGTTATCAAGGTCCACTACCCCATTCTCGGCTTTACGGTACGGTGTCTCAATGAAACCGAGGTTATTGATCTTCGCATAGATACACAAGGACGAGATCAAACCGATGTTCGGTCCTTCAGGAGTCTCAATCGGGCAGAGACGACCATAGTGCGTATAGTGTACGTCACGAACCTCGAAACCGGCACGGTCACGGCTCAAACCACCGGGGCCGAGGGCCGACATACGACGTTTGTGCGTGATCTCTGCCAGCGGGTTCTGCTGATCCATGAACTGACTCAGTGCGTTCGTACCAAAGTACGAGTTGATAACGCTGGAGATTGCCTTCGCATTGATTAGGTCGGTCGGCGTGAACACCTCATTATCGCGAACGTTCATGCGCTCACGAATGGTGCGAGCCATACGGTTCAGACCAATACCAAACTGATTATACAGCTGCTCACCAACGGTACGAACACGACGGTTAGAGAGGTGGTCGATATCATCCACTTCGGCATTGGAGTTGATGAGTTCAACAAGGTACTTGATGATCTCAATCATATCCTGTTGGGTGAGAACGCGTGTCTCAGCAGGGATATTCATATTCAACTTACGGTTGATACGATAGCGACCTACATCACCCAAGTCGTAACGTTTCTCCGAGAAGAACAGGTTTTGAATCACCTCGCGAGCGGTAGCATCATCGGCAGGCTCTGCGTTGCGCAGTTGGCGATAGATGTACAGCACCGCCTCTTTCTCCGAGTGCGACGGGTCTTTTTGGAGGGTGTTGAAGATAATCGAGAAGTCGTTCTCGCGAGCCTCTTCTTTATGCAGAAGGATAGACTTCACGTTCGCGTCCAAGATCGTTTGGCAGTTCTCGGCGGTCAGTTCGGTCTCGCGCTCAAGGATAACCTCGTTACGCTCGATGGTTACTACCTCACCGGTGTCTTCGTCCACGAAGTCCTCCGTCCAAGCTTTCAGTACGTTACCGGCTAAGCGGCGACCGATATATTGTTCGAGAGTAGCCTTGCTCACTTTGATTTCCTCCGCCAAACCGAAGCAGTCGAGGATGTCCTTATCCGACTCAAAACCGATGGCGCGGAGCAAAGTGGTTACAGGCAGTTTCTTCTTACGGTCAATGTAAGCGTACATGACCTTGTTGATATCCGTTGCAAACTCAATCCACGAACCGCGGAAAGGAATGATACGAGCCGAGTAGAGCTTCGTTCCGTTAGAGTGCATAGATGTTCCGAAGAACACACCGGGGGAACGGTGCAATTGGCTTACAATCACACGTTCGGCACCATTGATAACGAAGGTACCCTTCGGGGTCATATACGGAATCGTGCCCAAATAAACGTCTTGAATGACGGTATCAAAATCCTCGTGGTCGGGATCGGAGCACGATAGTTTTAGTTTCGCTTTCAAAGGAACACAATAGGTCAATCCACGAAGCAAGCACTCTTCGATAGAGTAGCGAGGAGGATCAACATAGTAGTCCAAAAACTCAAGCGAGAAGCTATTACGTGTGTCCTGAATGGGAAAATTCTCACTGAACACTTTGTAGAGTCCTTCGTTACGGCGTTGCTCAGGAGTAGAATCCATCTGCACAAAATCTTGGAAGGACTTGAGTTGAATTGCTAAAAAGTCAGGATAGGGCATCTGCTGTTGCATTGCCGAAAAGTTGACTCGTTGCGTTTTTTTAGTTGTAGCCATTCTTTTTAATGGTTTAAATTGTTTAACAGATGTAAAAACTGTTGATAATCAGTTATTTAGAGCTAAATAGATGGTTTGTTAGTTTAATATACGTTAACATTAACCGCATTATTATTACCAATATTTAATAAGTTTTCAACAATCTGCTTTATTCAGAGAAAAAGGTTTAGACCCCCTAAAAAGGATCTAAACCTATTACCAATACTGGTAAACAGATTACTTGAGTTCTACTACAGCACCTACTTCTTCGAGGGCTTTCTTGAGAGCCTCAGCAGCTGCTTTGTCAAGACCTTCCTTAACGGTAGCAGGAGCAGCGTCTACGATATCCTTAGCCTCTTTCAGACCAAGACCGGTTTGCTCTTTCACAGCCTTAACGACTTGGAGTTTTTGAGCACCAGCTTCTTTGAGGACTACGTCGAAGGAAGTCTTCTCTTCAACAGCAGCAGCCTCGCCAGCGGCGGGAGCAGCAGCAACTGCAACAGCTGCAGCAGCGGGTTCAATACCGTACTCTTCTTTCAATACTTGAGCGAGCTCGTTAACTTCTTTAACAGTAAGATTTACTAATTGTTCAGCAATAGCTTTAATATCTGCCATAATTGTGATATTTTAATTGGTTAATAATTTTTTTACTTGTTTTTTTCTAGTTTGTCTAGATTAAGCGGCCTTATTCAGGTCTTTCTCCCAGCGTTTTGAGGACGCCGTGGATGGTGGTACCACCGGATTGAAGAGCAGAAACAACGTTCTTAGCAGGCGATTGCAACAGAGCAACGATGTCGGCAATAAGTTCGTTCTTGGACTTGATGGTGGACAGGAACTCAAGGTTCTGAGCGCCAACGTAAACAGTCTCTTCTACATAAGCAGCCTTCAATTGGGGTTTAACGTTCTCCTTATTCTTCTCTGCTTTAAGGATCTCTTTGATCAGTTTTGCAGGAGCATTGCCCGTGTTGCAGAACATCAAAGCGGTATTTCCTTTTAACGCAGTAAACAAGGTAGCGTCGATTCCTTTAGCTTCCATAGCCTTACGGAGCAAGGTGTTCTTAGCAACGACGAGTTTGATGTCGTTCTTAAAACATTTGCGACGCAAGTCGGAAGTCTTCTCTGCATTCAGTCCCTCAATGTTAGTGAGGTAGAAATGCTGATACTGACCTAAAGTCTCTTGTAGCTCTACGATCAGAGCGCTTTTATCTTCCTTTTTCATAATCGTTCAGTTTTAAAATTAAAGAGTTTTAGTGTCAATCTTAATTCCTTGACTCATCGTGCTGGAAAGATAAATGCTCTTGATATACTCTCCCTTAGCGGTAGCGGGTCTGAGTTTAATAATGGTTTGAATAAACTCATTTGCGTTTTGCGCAATCGCTTCCGGTGTAAAGGAAACTTTACCAATCGAAGTATGTACAATACCAAATTTATCTACTTTGAAGTCGATCTTACCTTGCTTAACCTCCTTAACGGCTTTCGCTACATCCATAGTAACGGTACCGGATTTGGGGTTAGGCATCAAGCCGCGAGGACCGAGAACACGACCCAGAGCACCAATCTTACCCATGATTTGGGGCATGGTGATGATAACGTCGATGTCCGTCCAACCGCCCTTGATCTTCTCGATATACTCGTCAAGACCTACATAGTCAGCACCTGCTTCTTTAGCAGCAGCTTCTTGGTCAGGAGTACAGAGTGCAAGAACGCGAACAACTTTACCAGTTCCGTTAGGCAGCGATACCACGCCACGAACCATTTGATTCGCCTTACGAGGGTCAACACCTAAACGTACGTCGATATCTACAGAGGCATCAAACTTGGTGTGCGTAATCTCTTTTACGAGGGCACTTGCCTCAGCTACGGTGTAGAGCTTACCTGCTTCAATCTTCTCAGCAGCAAGCTTTTGATTTTTTGTCAATTTTGCCATAATGATTGAAGTTTTAATTATTTAACGGTAATACCCATACTACGTGCCGTGCCTGCTACCATCTTCATTGCAGATTCAACGGTGAAGCAGTTCAAATCCACCATCTTATCGCTAGCGATCTGTTGGCATTGTTCTTGCGTAATCGAAGCCACTTTCGTACGGTTAGGTTCAGCACTGCCGCCCTTAACCTTTGCAGCCTCAATGAGTTGAACAGCTACAGGAGGAGTCTTAACGATAAAATCAAACGACTTGTCAGCATAAACGGTAATAACAACCGGAAGAACTTTACCCGGTTTGTCTTGCGTTCTGGCATTGAATTGTTTACAAAACTCCATAATGTTCACACCCTTCGAACCTAATGCAGGTCCTACCGGAGGTGCGGGATTGGCTGCGCCACCCTTAATCTGAAGTTTAATAAAACCAGCAATTTCTTTAGCCATAGTTTTGTTAAATAGTTTTGGCGATAATAACGCTGCTTGGCAGCTCTCGCCGGGTTAATAAATAAACTACCGAGTAGTCCAAACGGTCCGAAGACCTTCTACTCTTTCTCTACCTCTCCAAAGCCGAGCTCCAGCGGCGTCTGACGATCAAAGATCGTAACCACCACTTTGAGTTTGTGCTTGTCAAGCAGAACTTCTTGAACGACGCCACTGAATCCATTGAACGGACCATTGACAACTTTCACTTTCTCACCAACGATAAACGTCTCCTCCAATTGCAAATCGATATCGGTATCTTCCACATTGCCGACAATCTTATTGATCTCGGCTTGGGAAACGGGCGCAGGCTTGATGGAAGCTTTACCTTCGCTCAAGAAACCAAGTACGTTTGGAATATTACGGAGAAGAGGGTAACACTCATCCGTGAGATTACATTCTACCAACACATAGCCGGGAAGAAGGTTACGCTCTTTAATCACGCGCTTACCGTTCTTCAAAGCTACCACTTTCTCGGTAGGAATTAGAACTTGAGAAACATACTCCTTAAAGAGCGACGAGGTAATCAAGGCACCTTCGATATACTCTTTTACCTTGTTTTCCTTACCGCTGATTGCGCGGAGAACGTACCACTTAAAATTGTTTTCAGCCATAGTTGCATCCATTAGAACAGACCATAAACAAATGTCATGACTTTCTCAAAGAACAAGTCCATTACCCATACAATCAGCGCCAGTACAAGGGAAGCAACCAGCACAATTACGGAACTTTGGGCTAACTCTTTTTTAGATGGCCAACTAACTTTGTGAACCAATTCGTCATACGACAGTTTGATGTTTTCTACAAGTTTCATATACGTAGAGTTTTTATATTATACTAATTATTTATACTCCTTATTATATTATATATAGTGTTACTTCGTCAACCAACCGACCTCAGTTCAGTCCTTTTCACAACGAAACAGGCGTCACTGACGTCAATGGAAGCTATGTTGTAACATCGGTCTTGCGACCTTGCACAGAAGGCAGGAATCGAACCCACATTGACGGTTTTGGAGACCGCTCTCCTACCATTGGAGGACTTCTGTAAAGCGTTTGGGGTTCGACGCCCCAAACGGTTTATTAAGTCTTGCGACTTGTTTATTAGTCAAGCACTTTCGTGATTTGACCCGAACCTACGGTACGACCACCTTCACGGATAGCGAAACGAAGACCTTCGCTGCAAGCTACCGGATAGATGAGCTTAACTTGGATCTCGAGGTTATCACCAGGCATTACCATCTCAGTTCCTTCGGGGAGAGTGATCTCACCGGTAACGTCCATAGTACGGATGTAGAATTGAGGACGATAGTGGTTGTGGAACGGAGTGTGACGGCCACCCTCTTCCTTCTTCAGGATATAAACGGAAGCCTTGAACTCCTCGTGAGGTTTAACAACACCCGGGTGGGTGATAACCATACCACGCTTAACCTCGTCTTTATCGATACCGCGGAGCAACAGACCTACGTTATCACCAGCCTCACCTTGATCAAGGAGTTTGCGGAACATTTCCACACCGGTAACAACGGACTTCTTACCGTCGCAGCCAAGACCGATCAATTGAACCTCATCACCCACTTTGATGATACCGGTCTCAATACGACCAGTAGCAACGGTACCACGACCGGTGATGGAGAAGACGTCCTCAACGGGCATCAAGAAAGGTTTATCTACAGCGCGAGGAGGCAGTTGAATCCAAGTGTCAACAGCATCCATCAACTCCATAACCTTATCTTCCCACTCAGCAACACCGTTCAGTGCGCCAAGAGCAGAACCACGGATAACAGGAGTATTGTCACCATCGAACTCGTAGAAGCTCAACAGTTCACGCATTTCCATCTCAACAAGATCCAACATCTCAGCATCATCAACAAGGTCGCACTTGTTCATGAATACAACCAGACGAGGAACATTCACTTGGCGAGCCAACAGAATGTGCTCACGAGTCTGAGGCATAGGACCATCAGTAGCAGCAACAACGATGATAGCACCATCCATCTGAGCAGCACCGGTTACCATGTTCTTTACATAGTCAGCGTGCCCCGGGCAGTCAACGTGTGCATAGTGACGAGTAGCAGTTTGGTACTCAACGTGAGCGGTGTTAATAGTAATACCACGCTCTTTCTCTTCAGGAGCATTGTCGATAGAATCGAACGAACGGAGCTCCGACAAACCTTTCTTAGCCAACACAGTCGTAATAGCAGCGGTCAAAGTAGTTTTACCGTGGTCAACGTGACCAATAGTACCGATGTTAACGTGTGGTTTCGAACGGTCAAATTTCTCTTTTGCCATAATTCTAGAATTTATTAACGTTAATAATTTTGGTTATTTTGTTTTCCTATTTATATATACGCGATTGGGCACAATATCCCTCGCGCGCATACGATAAAAAAATTTTGTGAGCTGCTTCCGAGAGTTGAACTCGGGACCTCATCCTTACCAAGGATGCGCTCTACCACTGAGCTAAAGCAGCAAAAAAATGAGCGGAAAACGGGACTCAAACCCGCGACCCCCAGCTTGGAAGGCTAGTGCTCTATCGACTGAGCTATTCCCGCGGGAATAAGTTTTGTGGGTGCGGATGGATTCGAACCACCGAAGTCGAGAGACAGCAGATTTACAGTCTGCCCCATTTGGCCACTCTGGAACACACCCAAGTCTATTTCAAAGATCTTAGAGCCACTAGTCGGACTCGAACCAACGACCGGCGGTTTACAAAACCGCTGCTCTACCAACTGAGCTATAGTGGCGAACGCTTCGCCATTGGGTCATTTTCTGACTACTCGGCCGAAAAGCGGTGCAAAATTACTACATTTTTTTGACATGACAAAATATTTTCGTAAAAAAATGCAAAAAATCGTGTTTTTTCTCACTTTTTCCCCATTTTCACCCCTTCTTTGCCCTCGGATGAGCCTCTTTGTACACTTTTTTGATCTGTTCAAAGGAGGTGTGCGTGTAGATTTGGGTCGTACTCAAGCTGGCATGACCAAGCAAAGCCTGTATCGTTCGTATGTCCGCCCCGTTATTCAGCATCGTGGTGGCAAACGTATGACGAAGTACGTGCGGGGAGTGTTTTTGCAACGTACTCACCTCTCCCATACGCGCGCGCACAATCATATATAAGGTGTTCTTCGTCATGGGCACAATCTGTGTTCTACCCACTCTCAACAAGAAAGGTCGATCGGCTTGATGGCCGAATCCTATCTCCTCGCGGAACGACCAATAGCGCTTAATCATCTCGCATAGTTTCTCTCCAATAGGGATAACGCGCTCTTTCTTGCGTTTACCAAACACCCGAATCTGTCCTTCCCTCACATCAATATCCCCATCCTTTAGCCCTAACAGTTCGGCTTGACGCATACCCGTTTGGTAAAGGATCTGTATAATCAAGCAATCGCGCAGGCTCTCCCAGTCGTCGGCTTGGTCGTCGGCAGCGGTGGCAGCTTGCATCTCACTCTCCTTAAAGAAGACAGGTAGTGGCTTATCCACCTTGGGAGCAAAGACTTTCTGAGTGATATCCACCGTAACGAGACCTTGGCGCAATAAGAATCGATAGAACGAGTGAAGGCTACTGAGTTTGCGCTTCACACTCCGTTTGGCTTGCCCCTCTTTGTCCAACAGTTCAATCACCCACGCCTTAATATCGGACTCGTCTATTTCCTTGGGATTAAAATCAGCCGTTTCCCAACCAAGGAAACGGCAGAAGTCGCGAATGTCGTCGTGATAAGCACGCACCGTCTTGTCGGAGTAGTGCTTCTCTATCGCAATATAGTCTATAAAGTGCTGAACCACGTAGTTAGCTACGTATTTCTTTACCTACATTATTCTCTTTCTCAAACGGGAACAGACCGAATAGCTCCGCATCAATATGGTCGGTGACATAGCGGAAGTCCTCCTTATTGTCTGCGAACTTAATCTTATCGCCATCAATGATAAGCAGTTTGCCCTTGTAACCGGCAATCCACTCCTCATAAAGGTCGTTTAGTCCGTTCAAGTAGTCCAGACGCATACCTGCTTCGTAGGCGCGACCGCGTTTTTGGATCTGTGCCACGAGGTTCGGGATAGACGAACGGATATAAATCATCAAGTCGGGCATCTTAACGAGGGACATCATCAAATCGAACAGGTCGCTATAGTTGGTGAAGTCGCGCTCCGACATGTAGCCTTGGCGGTATAAGTTCGGCGCAAAGATACGAGCGTCCTCGTAAATAGTACGATCCTGCACGATCCACTCGTTCGTTTTTTTACTCACTTCCACCACGTCCTGAAAACGTTTGTTGAGGAAATAGACTTGCAGATGGAATGCCCATCGATGCATATCGTGATAAAAGTCCTCTAAGTACGGGTTAAAATCCACACTCTCGAAGCGTGGGGTCCAACCATAATGTTTGGCTAACATATTTGTCAGCGTGGTCTTACCGCAACCAATGTTTCCTGCTACTGCTATATGCATTTTTGTTGTTATTATTTAGTTTAACTCTAAACTTATAAACTAGACGGCTACTCTAAACTCTAAACTCTAAACTCTACACTCTACACTCTCAACTCTTACTGGAAATGCTCTTCCGAGAAGAGTCCAAAAAGTTGTGCATCAATCTTATCGACAATCATTCGGAAGTCTGCGGGGTTGTGCTCAAAGTCAATGTTGTCCGACTCGATGACCAGCACCTTACCCGGGTATTGATGGTAGATAAAATCCTCGTATCGCTCGTTCAGTCCTTGCAAGTAATCGATTTGCATCGTCTGCTCGCATTCGCGTCCGCGTTTTTGGATTTGTCCAATCAGCGTCGGAACGGACTTACGGAGATAAATCATCAAGTTCGGCAGAACCATCATCTCTTGCATCGTATTGAACAGCTCCATATACGTCGTATATTCGCGGTCACTAAGGTCACCACGCTCGTAGTTGTTCCTTACAAACACATGCACGCCCTCAAAGATACTGCGGTCTTGCACAATCGTGTGATTCGACTGCATCACGATGTTGAGGTCCTTCATGCGTTGTTGCAAGAAGTATATCTCCATGCTGAACGACCACCGTTTGATATCCTTATAATAGTCTTCTAAATAAGGGTTGAAGCCTACGCTTTCAAAGCGTGGCTCCCACCCATAATACTTCGCTAACATATTCGTTAGCGTCGTCTTGCCAGCACCAATATTTCCGGCTATGGCAATGTACATTACTCTTCGTCCTTTTGGCTCTCAGCGTAAGCCTTGATGAGTTTATCTTGAACGTCACCCGGAACGAGTTCGTAGCTCTTGAAGTGCATCGTGAACGTTGCACGACCACCGGTAAGGCTACTCAGCGTAGTGCTGTAACTTGCCATCTCTGCCAGTGGAACAAGGGCTTTGAGGCGAGTGAAGTTCTTCTCGGCTTCCATACCAAGCACCATACCGCGACGACCGTTGAGGTCACTCATCACGTCACCCATGATATCGCTCGGAACGAGTACCTCTACTTCGTAGATAGGCTCCAGCACCTTCGGGTTAGCCTCCTTGAAGGCTTGTGCGAAAGCGTTACGACCTGCCAGACGGAAGGAGATTTCGTTACTATCTACCGGGTGCATCTTACCATCGTAGATGATTACGCGAACGTCACGAGCGTACGAACCGGTCAACGGACCTTGCTCAATACGATCCATGATACCTTTTAAGATAGCGGGGATGAAACGTGCATCGATAGCACCACCTACGATAGAGTTAATCAGTACCAACTTACCACCCCACTCCAACGGAATCTCTTGGGTGTCCTTAACGGAGATACGATATTCTTGGTTACCAAACTTGTAAACTTCTTTTACAGGAACGCCTTCCTCGTACGGCTCAACGATCAAGTGTACTTCACCGAACTGACCGCTACCACCCGACTGTTTCTTGTGACGGTAGTCTGCGCGAGCGGACTTAGTGATGGTCTCACGATAAGGAATCTTCGGTTCGTCATATTCAACCATCATCTTATCGTTGTTCTCCAAACGCCATTTGAGGGTGCGGAGGTGGAACTCACCTTGACCGCTCACGATGGTCTGACGCAACTCTTTCGATTGCTCAATGATCCATGTCGGATCCTCCTCGTGCATACGAGTCAGCAGCGCACTCAGTTTCTCGGAATCGCTCTCCGTTACAGGACGGATAGCGCGACGGAACTTAGGCTCGGGATAGGTGATAGCAGGATAGGTGTTCTCGCAATCCTTCGCATTCAAGGTGTTACCCGTGCGGCTGTCTTTGAGTTTAACCGTAGCAGCGATATCACCGGCAGCAACCTCATCTACAGGAACGCGGATCGAACCATCCACCGTGTATAACTGCGAGATACGCTCCTTCGAGCCACGGTCAACATTAACGAGGTCATCCGCTCCATGGATCGTACCTTGCATCACTTTGAAGTAGTTCACCTCACCGATATGAGGCTCAACGGAGGTCTTGAAGATGAACATCGAAGCCGGAGCTTTTGCGTCCGGAGCCACTTTCTTACCATCGGTGGTAACAGGTTGCGGAGCCTCAGCTACCGACGGAGCCATCTCGCCTAAGAAGTCTAACAGACGGCGAACGCCCATGTCCCGTACACCGCAAGTACACATAACCGGATAAACACCTGCCTCAGCGAAGACTACCTTCAAACCGCGCAGCGTCTCTTCCTCAGAGAGCGTACCTTCTTCGAAGAACTTCTCCATCAATGCCTCGTCTGCCTCAGCAGCCATCTCGTGCAATGCGCCAAGCAGTTCCTCTACCTTACCGGCTTCGGAAGCGGGGATATCTTTGTATTCAGGAGCACCACCTTCGGGCTTCCATTGTAACATCTTACCTTTCAGCACGTCAATAACCGCATTGAAACCGGCACCTACAGCCACGGGGTATTGGAGCAGCACCACTTTGTTACCGAAGTTATCCTTCAGTTGCTCAAAAGCGCGCTCGAAGTTGGCGTTCTCGTGGTCGCATTTGTTAACGACGAAAACAACGGGTTTCTTGTGGTTCTCAGCATCGCGGAAGCGGTTCTGTGTACCTACCTCTACACCACCGTTAGCGGTAAGGGTGATAACAGCCGTATCGCAAACGTTGAGGGCGGTGATTGTACCACCTACGAAATCGTCCGAACCCGGGCAGTCAATGATATTGAGTTTCTTACCATTGAATTCGATGTTACAAACTGTGGAAAATACGGAATAACCATATTCCTTTTCTACAGGGAAATAGTCGCAAACCGTCGATTGGGCTTCAACCGAACCGCGACGTTTGATGACTTCACTTTCAAAGAGCATAGACTCCATCAAAGTGGTCTTACCGGAACCACTGCCTCCCATAAGGGCAATGTTCTTAATCTCATTAGCTTGATAAACTTTAGCCATTGTTGTATTAGATAGATATTAGTGAATAAAAATGATTATTTTGCAAAAATTCGTGCAAAAGTACAAAAAATCTTTGATATATGCAAGTGTTTTGTCAAAAAAATCATTTTTGCTCGCATTTTGCGTGGATATTGTTATATTTCTGCTTTTATTGTAAGTCTTTCTTTAGGTCAATGGTAAAGGCCTCACTCATGTCGTTGTGAACATTGAAGATACACGTGCGCTGAGCCAGATTATAGACCGCCGAATAATTGGTTTTGTTATCCGGATACTCCATCGTATAATAACCTTCCTGCAAACATTTGAGGGCTTGGAACTCACTCATAACCGGCTTGTAGGCATTCATCATGTGTCCTGCACGCACCTTAGCACTAAATCCGTACTGCCATGGGTCGGTGATATACGTTGCTGTTGCCTTCGGATTGCAGTAGTAGTTCTCCATACAGTTGAACTCGAAAGGAAGAACGTGAGGCGTAAGCGGCAATATCTTCTGACGGTCTGCTGAGCGTAACACATAAAGTGTATCTCCCCAATACTCAAACACGGCAAAATCGCCGGTAGCATCGGCAATAAGGAAGTGCCCGTTCATCACGTTGTTGAGTTGGGTATAGTCGTATTTAGTGCGCAGAGCCGTTTCTACATCTTTCACTGTGGCACATTGGGTAAGCAACATGTAGTACATAGACGAGTTAATCAACTGCGGCAGCGATTTGTCGCCTTTCTTATCTTGCGCAGAAAGAGGAGGCATCGTGTGATTAGGGTCTGACACTTCGGACGAAATCAGCGGAGGGAGTTGCAACATACAGTAGCACAAACCTTGATCATTCATGCCGCCTAAATGTGCCATGTGTTGAGTCAGAAGAACATAAAGGTCGGACTTACCATCCATCAACACACCTGTTTGCAAGTACTCCGGCGCAAAACGATAGACGTTATAAATCGTGTTGGACAGAGCCACAAAACCATATTTCCCGCCCATCGGTTTTTGGTAAACAGCGACGATACTTCCGCCGGCACCATCCATATTATGGCAGAAAAGCAATTCTCCCTTCTCGTTATGGCAGATAAAAGAGGAGCAAGCGGTCAGCGGATCGTCCATCACTTTGGGTTCGGGATAGGTATAGAACAACGTACTCAAATAGTCGTTCAGATACTTCAACTCGCCACTCATAGCGGTATCATATTGGTATCGTTCATCGCCCGTCTTCCACAGTTTATCCATTGGAAAATCTACCAGATAGTCCATATAGAACAGGCGGTTCTTGGATACGTGACGAAGGGATTTTAATGTCTCCTCGGAGTTAGCTAACTTGAGGTTGGTTGCATTGATAGGATTAGGGGACTTCTCCGTATAGGAGCGCAGTTCGGTAATCTTCGTCCCGTCAATGATGGTAGGATCTTTGGGTTCTTCTTTCTTTTCTTTACAACCCGTTAACGCGATGGCGGCAATAGCAGCGGTAGCCATCAGTACCAAAAAGAACTTTTTCATTTTAGTAGTTTGTTTTTAAGAATCTTTAATGTTCCATTAAATTGCGACTGCAAAGGTACGACTTTTTTTTCATATACGCAAATTTTTTTGCCAAAATGAAAAAAAAAACACTACCAATCCTCACGGAAGGGTAGTGTTTTAAACAATAGGGCAATTAATCACGCTCTGAATCAACATAAACCCGGCACAGCCATTCGCCCTCGTCTTTAACAAGAAAGAGCGTTCTTTCTGCGTTGCCACTCTTAGATTCGCCGGTGCATGAATGTTCATCGGATGTAAACATCTCAGGCTTGATACTCATTTTTACATAGTTTAAGAATTGTGCTTCTTCCTTATCATTAAAGAAGGCTCCGGAATCCTTAAAAATACAACTTCCTTTAAAATTGTCGGGGAATAGTTTGGCGCAAGCAGTCTCATATTCTACGAAATAATTTCTAACTGCTTCAAAATTAGCATCGTCGGCTTTAGTATAAAAAGCGACACGTGTAACGATACTATCATTAATAATGATATAGCAGAACTCGTTGCCTTTTTTATACATAGCTTCGCTACCCTGTTCCAAAGCGAAACCGATCTCTTTCATTTTTGCAAGGAAAGCAGCTCCGTCGGTACCGAGAGCATCTTTTGCTGCTTGCATTTTGACTTGGGCTTCAGAAACTTGTTCGGGATCATTGTTTTTGTTGTTGTCCTTACAACCTGTTAACGCGATGGCGGCTACAGCCATCAGTGCCAAAAAAATCTTTTTCATTTTTGTGTAATTTTTAATTGTTAGTAATAATTGTTAATTATAATTCCTTCTTCAAATCTACTTTATAGATTTTAGACATATCGTTACGCATGCAGAAGAGGATGGTGCGCTGTTTGGTGTTGTAAATACACGACCAGTTGGTTACGTCACCCAACATCTCCACACCGAACGAGCCTTCCTGTAAGCAACGTAGGGCATCCATCTCGTTCATAACAGGTTTATAGGACATCATCAAATGATTCACACGTACCTTGCTGCTATAGATATTCTGCCACCTATCGGTCAAATAATTGAACGTGGCTGTCGGATTGCAGTAGTAATTCTCAATACTGTTATATTCGTAAGGAACGACGCGAGAAGTCAAATGGACAATATTATTCCTATCTTTTGCACGAAGCACGTAGAGTGAGTCTTCCCAATACTCAAACACAGCGTAGTCGCCGGTGGCATCCGCTACCATCCAGTGTACATTCAGAGAGGGGTGCGTAGCCACGAAATCGTGCTTTCTCAAGAATTTCTCCACATCTTTCACCGTCTTACATTCGCTCAAGATGAGGTTGTGCATCAGGCTGGAGTTGATAGCCTTTTTTCCGCTTTTTTGCTCCACACGTCTTGGTCCATGCGTTTTGTTAGTGTCTTCCCTAAATACGGGCAATTGGAAAGCGCCAAAGCACAAACCGTGTTCGTTCATGCCATCCATCGTCGCCACCGGTTGACGCAGCAAGCGATGAAGGGAAGTGGTGCCATCGGAGAGGATACCATCCCCATTCTCACGTTGTTTGGCGGTTCCGTTATACAATTTGGAATTGTAATTAGGTGCGGTGAGTTGGATATAGTCGTAGGTTCCGTTCACCTTATTGAAAACCATACACATAGGACCGCCCGCACCATCGAAGTTTCGTCCGAAAAGCAGTTCGCCGGCTTCGTTGAAGCAAATAAATCCGGAGCAAGAGGGATGTTCCTCGTCAAACGGCTCCTCTTGTCCGTCAGGATAGAACCACAACTCGTTCATTGCCTTATTAACCGAATCGTTCGTGCGCAAGTCGGCATCAATTAGCGTTGGGAAGGAAAGATCAGAAGCAAAGTCCATGTAATAGAACAGATCGGAAACACGGCGCAAGGACAATAGTGTTTGCTCCGCATTGGGGGCTTTGCACCATTGTGCATTCGTAGGGTTGGTTACCGGCGCGCCCATCGAGTGGATGGGAGTGTACTCATCTTGTTGAGGTTCCGGATTTGGCTTACAGCCTGTTAACGCGATGGCGGCAACAGCCATCAGTGCCAGAAAAATCTTTTTCATTTTATTTTTAGTTTTTAGTTAGAATACACTTCCTTACCTTCGAAGAAGGTTTTCAGCACTTTGGTATTACGGAGGTTGTTGACATCACACGTCAGTACATCTTGATCTAAGATAACAAAGTCCGCATATTTACCCTTCTCAATACTTCCACGCTCTTTCTCTAAATGCAATTGCCAAGCACCATTATAGGTCGCAGCTTGCAGGAACTGGTAACGGGAGATTAACTCGTTCGGTTGCCAAGCATAAGGACTTGGGTCGTATGCACCCGTAACAGCAACCAACATACAATAGAAGGGGTTATTGACTCCGTTATCCGCAGGCGTGTCTGTACACTGACTGACTAAGATTCCGTGCTTGAAGAAAGATTGGATAGGATAAGCCTCTTCACGGTAGGGGTCAGTAAGAATGTTTTTAAAAAACTCAATATCACTTTCCCCATAACCATGCCAATTCATATTCGAGGCAATCGCGATATTATGGTCTTTCATCAACTGATAATCGCTTGAGGTGACATTACGGAGGTGGCAGATGCTATTGCGCAGTTCCGGTTTACCTTTCCGGCTATATGCCACTACACAGCGATGAACAGCACCATCTCCCATCGCGTGGGTATGCACAGACAGTCCTTTGTCATTGGCATCTGATACCAGTTTTAGCATAGCCTCTTCCGACCACAAAGCCGTGCCGTGACCCGAGAAAATACTATCCGCCTCGCCCCCTCTATAAGTGCCATCATACAAGAAACCGGTACCCATCTCCACACATCCGTCCATAAAGAGTTTGAGGTAATCGGGGTGTACGTGCTTGGACTGGTATCTGCTTTTCACCGATGCTGCATTCTCCACGTAGCCGAAAGGCTCGTTGTTGTTGAACCAAGGCTCAATCTCGTACGTTAGCGAGACATTGATATTCAACTCGTTCTTAGCGTCCATTGCCGTCAAGGCTTGGAAGAAGGACTCATCGTCAATGGAATAGTTATTCGCCCATCCTTCGATGATATTGGTGATACCCACAGACAGCAGGTATTTCTGCATATTATGGATACCCTGTACCAATTGTGCAGAGGTCGGGTGCATCTTATTCTTTAAGCCGGGACCTTGCAGCAAGGACGTGGCACGTTCGGAAAAGACACCACTCAAACTATCTTTCTCGTCTCGATACATGAACCCACCGGCAATATGCTTACGAATAACACTATCTTTCTCGTCCACGATACCGGCATTGATCATTGCGCGGGTATTGACGAGCGTGCTATGGTGGTCAAAACCTGTTAGGAAGATAGGAATATCTTTGGTGATTGCATCTAAATCTTTGCGGTGGCGCAAATCTTTTCCCTTGTCATCTTTCATCAAACCCGGATGATATCCCTCACCGTACACGTAGTCCAATTGTTTGCCATTTTTCTTAGCTTCCTCCACAAACGCACGCACTTTATCAATCACCTGCTGATACGTCTGGTCTTCCCTAAACTGGAGGTTATTCTCTTTCATTTCCTCATTAATGTATTTGCACAAATAGTGCGCGTGCCCGTCGGTCATGCCGGGGATAATCAACCCCTTACCTTCATGGTCGATGATAAGGCTGTTTTTCGTTTTGTAAGCATCGGCACCGGCTTTGTCGCCCACATATTCGAACTTACCGTCTTTGACGACCATGGCGCTTGCCATCTTGTAATACCCATCCTTGTCTGGAGCTTTCGTGGCATCTATCTCGGCAGTATAGATTTTACCGTAAACGATGATGTTGTCATATAACTGCGGGTCTT
>JAKSNE010000109.1 GCA_024400135.1 Paludibacteraceae bacterium | reverse complement strand
GGCACGTGCATCTGCACACATAAACAAATATTTTTCATAATTTTATCAATAAGCACTAAGCACTTTATTATAAATAGCTCTCACTTTCAATCCCGCATCGTACCACCGAATCGCATTCACTTCCTCTTGTCCTAACGTATGCAAGGACTTATACATTGCCGGATACTTAACAATCGCATAGATAGCGTCCGCCATCGCGTCTATATCCCAATAGTCGGTCTTGATAGCGTGCGTCAAAATCTCTGCACAACCCGACTGATGGGAGATAATCGACGGACAACCCACCTGCATTGCCTCTAGCGGCGAGATGCCGAAGGGTTCACTCACGGACGGCATAATATACACATCCGAATCCGCCAATATCTCTTGCACCTGTTTGCCTCGCATAAAGCCCGGGAAGTGGAACTTATCCGCAATACCACGTTTAGCCACAAGTTCAATCATCTCGTGCATCTTATCGCCCGAACCTGCCATCACAAATCGTACGCCATCGGTCTTAGCCAACACGCGTGCCGCAGCCTCCACGAAGTATTCGGGACCTTTCTGCATCGTGATGCGACCCAAAAACGTCACCAACTTATCTTTCCTTGGGTGCTTAACAAACTCCTCGGGGTGCTCCAGCGGTTCTACGGCATTGTGTACCGTACTCACCTTTGCGGGGTCTTGACCATACTTCTCTATCACCGTTCGACGCGTCAGGTTGCTCACGCACATGATATGATCCGCCATATCCATTCCTCTGCGCTCAATAGCATAAACGGTCGGATTGACGTTCCCGCGACTGCGGTCGAAGTCCGTTGCGTGAACGTGTATCACCAACGGCTTACCACTCACCTGCTTAGCCGCTATTCCTGCCGGATAAGTCAACCAGTCATGCGAGTGAATGATGTCAAACTGTTCGCGATAAGCCAACTCACGACCCACCTGTTCGTAGTTACCAATCTCCTCTACTAAGTTATCGGGATAACGACCCGAGAACTCGATACAACCTCTACCCGGAACAGGAACACTATTCGCACCAATAATGCGCAAGAAAGACTGATCCTCGTCACCCCACGGACGCGGAATAACGAATAGAATCTCCATATCTTCCTGCTGAGCCATTCCGCGGGTCAGACCATAACTGGCAGTACCTAAACCACCTAAAATATGGGGAGGAAACTCCCAACCAAACATTAAAGCTCTCATATCGTTTCGTATCGTTTCATTGTATCCAACACACTGATTACCGCAGCCACACTCGGTGCATAACTCATTCCGCCATGACCTTTGTAAGGCGGATTACCATCGTACAACTCGTTGAGCGCACCTATCGTCAGTTCCGTCATCTCTTCCTCGAAACCGACTAACATCCGCTCCATAAAACTCAGTCCGCTGTGCTTGTACACATTCATATACGCCCTCGCGTAGGCGGCAATCGTATAAGGCCAAACCGGACCGTTATGATAGTTACGGTTACGCTCCTGCTCGCCACCGATATACACGGGACGATAACTGCCGCTCTTTGGCGATAGCGTACGCAGACCACGGGGCGTCAACAACTCCTTCGTGCAGATATCCACCACCGCCTTGGCTTGGTGTTTGTCCAAGGGCGAATAAGGTAACGACACTGCCCAGATCTGGTTCGGTCGAACCTCATTATTCGCGTAGTCGTCCACCACATAATCGTTCAGATAAACGCCGTTCCAGAACGTCTTCACAAACGCGTCCTTTGTGATCTCCGCTTGGTAGTCCAACAGGTCCGCAGCCATCTCTTTGCCTAACTCTCGTTGTAGTTCCGCCGTGAAACGCAATGCGTTGTACCAAAGCGCATTGATCTCCACGATATATCCCGTTCGGGGGGTGATAGGCAAACCGTTCTCTGTGGCAGCCATCCACGTTGCAGGGCGTTGCGTTCCGTCCGTCCAAATAAGGTTGTTCTGATGAACGAAAGCACGCGGATGACGCTGCTTGCGATAAAGGTCGATGATACCTACACAAAGGGCTCCATAACGCTCTGCCGCTTGCTTGGGTGTATATTTATGGGCATATTTCTGGAATGCCCGAACGAGCCACAACAGCGCATCCGGCTCGTCCATTCCTTGCAACTCACTCTCCACTTTCCACTCTCCACTTTCCACTATTGACTTCACCAACGGAACCGCCGTGCGATCCATAATCGCTTCCCAGTATTCGGGACGGTCGATATCGAGCGTACAACTCGGGGTCGCAAAGAACTCCTCTCGCGCCGAAGCGCGGAACCATGGATAACCGGCTAAGAGGTAGCACTTGTCGCCTACCCGTTTATAGAACTGCGAAGCGGAATTGCGCAAGCAGTCGAACATCGACGTCTTGTCAATACGGTGTCCCACCTCTTTGTTCCACAGGGTCTTCAACGTCGTGGATTTGACCTCACTCACGCCTGCCGAGAAAATCACACTCTCGCCTTGGCGCATCGCTACCTCGAAATAGCCGGGCACCATCAAGTCCTCTTTATATTCATATCCGCGCTCTTGCTCTTTGGGATACTCAATGTCTTTGTACCATTGCGGGTCGTGGTGATACTCCATCTTCTTACTGAACTGCATATACAATGCCGGAAAACCCGGGTACATCCTGTTCACTTTACCATTTTCGCAATCGTCCATGTCCGTAGAGGCTTGACCATTGGCTTTGGTCAACGCATTCACACTGCGGAAAGCAAGGAACGGCTTAAAACGCAACACCGTCGGCGAACCGGCTTCCACTAATGTATAACGAATCAGCACACGCGGTTCAAAACTAACCAACACACGCTCTTTCGTTAATATCACACCGCCCACACGATAAGTAGTCTTCGCTACCGTCTCGCACTCAAACTGACGGATATACTTGTGTCCGTTCGGCGAGAAACTGTCTCCGTACTTGTGAAGACCGAGGTTAAAATGCGCTCCGTGCTGAATGACCGTCTCGTCCAACGAGGACAGCAACACATAGTTGTCCGGACCTAACTCGGGAATAGGCATCACCAGCTGCCCATGGTACTTACGGGTGTTACAGTCCACCAACGTGGTGGCGTTATACACACCGGCGCGGTTCGTTCGCAAGATCTCTTTACTCAGCGAACGCTCTAAATTGACCAATAACGTCTTATCAAAGTTTAGATAACTCATAATCGTTTACAAATTGACGTATCTCTTGTTCATCTTGTTGTTTACAAATCAGCAGCACATTGTCGCGCTCCGCTACAATCATATCGTTTACACCCTCAACCACGACATACTTTCCTTTATCGGTTGCAACGATATTTCTTTGGGCATTGTAAAAGTGTACTTGCCCGTGAAGACCCACGTTCTCGCCTTCTCCTTTCTCGCTCAGTGCATAGAGGGAACCCCACGTACCTAAGTCGCTCCAACCGAAGTCCGCAGGAATAACATACACATTGTCGGCTTTCTCCATGATTCCGTAGTCTATCGAGATATTCGGGCACAGCGGGAAGTTCGTTTGGATAAACGCCTCCTCTTGGTCGGTGCCCAAGACGGGTAGTCCTTTTGCAAAGATGTCATACACTTCGGTCAAGTGGTTCTTAAACGCTTGTTCAATAGCGTGTAGGTTCCAAACGAAGATTCCTGCATTCCACAAATAATCCCCACTCGCCATATACTCCTTCGCCGTCTCCCAGTTCGGCTTCTCCTTAAACGCCTCCACTTTCTTAATATTACTTTCTTCTCTACACTCTAAACTCTCAACTTCTCTACACTCTAAACTCTCAACTCTACACTTTATATACCCGTACCCCGTCTCGGGTCGTGTCGGTTTCATTCCCAACGTCACCAGCGCGTCGTTTTCTCCCACAAAGTCTAGTGCCTGTCCCACTACGCGCAGGAACTCCGCCTCATCCAAAATCAAATGGTCTGATGGCGCAACAATCACCCGCGGATTTTGCCTTTTAACTTTACACTCTAAACTCTCCATACGGCTGTGCCGATCGTGCCCCTTGGGGCTAAGAACTACTCTACACTCTAAACTCTCCACTCTACACTTTATATGCGCCATCGCATACCCAATACACGGCGCGGTATTTCTCCTTGCCGGCTCGCACAGGATATTCTCAGGCTTGAGGTCAGGAA
>JAKSNE010000108.1 GCA_024400135.1 Paludibacteraceae bacterium | reverse complement strand
GGGACTATATTGCTTCGGTTCTATACGCTTTCCTAAATGCAAAAGGAGTGATACCTTTAGTACGCTTGAATTGGCGGTTAAAATTGGCTAAGTTGAGAAAACCACACTCCTCAGCGATTTTTGCTACAGGTTCTTCCGTATCTATCAATCTACGAACGACCTGACCTAAACGAACTTGATTGACATAATCAATAACGGTATTTCCCGTCCTATTCTTGAAGGAAACAGAAAGCCATTGCTGTTCAACACCAATTAAATCCGCTAAGGTTTTAATATAAATCTCCTCTTGATAGTGCTCGTGAATATAATTCTTCACCATCACAACACTATTGTTTTCCAACGAGTCATTATCACGAACAAATCCGGGTCCCGCAATGCGTTTGGCAACGGCATCCGACGATAAACGATTGAGGATATTGAGGAAAAGCATATATTGTTGTAAACTATCTTTTGTAGTCGCAAGGCGGATAAGATCCTGATAGACACACAATGTCATTGCGTTACTAAACACCAGTCCGGAAGCCGCTAACTCAAACAAGTGACTTATGGCATCAAAACAGGTTTTATCCGAAAGACCGGCAAACAGTTCCGGTAAGAAATACACTTGAAGAACAAAATGCCCATCGCCCTTATAAGACCCACGCTGCCAGACATGAGGCAGATTCGACTTGGCTAATAAGACGAGGTCAAGATCTGAGATGGTATTGATAGTGTCCCCTATGATTCGTTTTGCTCCCGCAGCCCCTTTGATGAGGTGCAGTTCATACGCCTCATGGCAATGGAAATGGCGCATAAATCGAGCACCAGACTCACTATGTACAGCGAGACAATCTCCGTGTTTGATAGGAGGAAGGAATGGTACTATGTTGATTTGTCGCGACATACGCAGGTTAATTTATTCTATTTGCAGCCGCTCCCAAAACACCAAATAGGGGATACAAAAAGCGGGACTGCAATTTTGCTGTTCCGCTATTCGAGGCCTTCGCTGCCATTCCAGAAAAACAGCAACATCATAGCCCACGCCCGATATGTACGCACACGCTCACCCGCGCTAAAAACGCGGACAAACGGGACAATAACATATCCCGAGGACGTTCTGTTGCGATGCCTTAGCCGGATTGAAATTTGCGAAGTTTCGAATAGCCTAAAAGCAAGCGCGTTAAACGCCTATTTAATTATGTTCAGCCCCACCCACAAAGAACACGAAACTCCCATAGGCGTGGACCGGATTTATGGTATATACCATAATCGGCTGCAAAATTACAAAAAAGTATTGATATTTGCAAATAAAAAGTCAAAAATGTTGAATTTTTCGTTATTTTTGACAAAAAGAGATAAAATGGGGGTAGAGGAGGAGAGGGGTAGGGTGATTAATCGAACAAGGTGGGATTGTCTTGGTCGAAGCGCTTGAGGATGTTTTGCATTAAGGTTTGGCGGATGAGCTTGCTGCGGTTCTTGACCGTATATTTATCGCAATACTTATCCAAGGCACGCTTCTCGCTATCGTTCAAGACGATAGAGATACGATGCACACGCGGCTGTTTCTTACTATGTGATACTCCCGATTTCATTAGAAAACAATAGCAAACTTAGCTCCTATACCCACCAGACAACGCCCCGCAGAGGGGTTCTCGTATTGTCCCTGTTCAACGGACTCAATAACACTCAAAGACGTCTGCTGGAAAAAGACATTAGCACCCAACAGAACCGCCGACTTAGCGGTCATCTGGTAACGATAGCAGATGTCAATAGCGGCGTGCAGACCGCCCTTATAATTCTTAGAAGTGGCGATACCGTAACCCGCGGAGAAATTCACCTGCGGTGCATGTTGCGCGTCAATAATAGGAATACGCGCTACCACCTGAATAGGAACGAACGAATAGGTCTTATCCGCCAAGAAAACGCCCGTATAACCGACCGCGCCACCCAGCAAGATGTTCTTGTTCATCACCCGTCGGGTACCAATCAAGAAATCCGCCGTCACGTAACCACCCCACCCCGTCTTGGGCAAGGTAGCCGCACCACCGGCAGCCTCAATCGACAAAGAGACTTTACGCGTCGGAATCTGCACCTCGGAATTGGCGATGTTCGTAAGCATGGGCGTTTGATCCATATCCTGTGCGCCAATAGAACGCACCTCCGCCATGGGGCATTGGAAACGCGTACCCGTAGCGTCACGGATAATAACCACTTCGTCGTTTTGGAAGACAATCTCTCCCGTATAACGTTTACCCGACTTCATGAGCACCACTTCGGCACTCATCGAGAGCGTGATAAGCAATAAACCGATAAGGACAAAAATCTTTCTCATTGTATCATTCAATTGGCATAAAATCTATTTGGGAATGGTCAATATCCACCTTCACCACCTGCACGCGCATGGGATCACCCATGGTGAAGGTCTTACCTGTCGTCTCACCGATGAGGCGGTAGTTCTTCTCGTCATAAAGCATATACTCCCCCGGGATGATATCGTAAATATGTATCAGCCCTTCGCAACGCGAGTCGTTGAGTTCGACAAAAAGCCCGAAGTCCGTCACGCCGGAGATAGTGCCCTCAAAGACCTCACCCTTGTGGTCGTTCATCCACAAGGTCTGGTAGAGTTTGACGGAAGCGCGTTCCGCCTCCTGCGCCATAAGTTCCATCTCGGAGCAGTGTTTGCAGGCTTGTTCGAGAATCTCGGTCTCAGTCTTAGGATCCTTGGAGGGCTTAGCTCTGAGGATATACTTATCCACAAGCCGGTGAACCATCATATCGGGATAGCGGCGGATAGGCGAAGTGAAATGGGTATAGTGGGTGAAACGCAAGCCATAGTGTCCGATATTATGGGTGGAATATTCGGCTTTTGCCATGGCGCGAATCGTCAGTAAATCAATGACTTCGGGACGCACACGGTCTTTCATCTTCCGCTTAAACTGCTCGACTTGACGCATCTTCTCTTGGTTGGGCAGGTCGTGTACGCGATAAACGAAAGGCAGTCCTCCAATCTGCTTGGCGATGGTACGATTGGCAAGCAGCATAAACTCCTCAATGAGATGGTGCGCCGGTGTGGGCGACTCAAAATAGATGGCAGTCGGATGACCATTCTTGTCCAAGAGGAAACGCGGTTCGTCCTTGTCCAAACAAAGGGCACCGGCAGCGATACGACGCCGGCGGAGGGAGAGAGCCATCAGATTCAACTTACAGAGAGCGTCTGTAAGTTGAAGACCGCTATCGCTGAAAGACCGCTGCACTGAAAGACCGGCTGCGTCTAAAGGATCGGCTTCGCCGTCGAGGATGGATTGGGCTTGCTCGTAGGTGAGGCGGAAGTCGGAACGGATGACGGTACGGCAGATCTTATGCTTCACCACCTTGGCATCAGCGGTCATAGTGAAGATAACGGACATAGTCAGTTTATCTTCGTTCGGTCGCAAAGAACAGAGGTCATTGCAGAGCCGCTCGGGCAGCATAGGCGTGACCCGATTGACCTCATAGATAGTGGTGCCCCTCCGATAGGCTTCGTCGTCGATGTCGGTATCGGGTTGGACATAGTGGGTGACATCAGCGATATGCACGCCGATTTGGTAGAGTCCGTCCCCTAACGACTCGAAGGAGAGGGCATCATCAAAGTCCTTTGCGTCCGCCGGATCGATGGTGAAGGTAAGCGGCTCGCGCATATCCCTTCTACGGAGGATTTCTTGGGCAATATCGTCTTTTATTGAGGTCATTTGTGCATAAAATCGCAATATCGGCTGCAAAATTACAAAAATTTTTGCATATTTGCAAAATTTTATATACTTTTGTAGCAAATTTCGATAAATACCTCGTTATGCGAGCTAAAAGTGATGTACATATTAAGAATCGTAGGGCATATTTCGACTATGCCATCCTCGATAAGTACGTAGCCGGAATCCAACTCTTCGGAACGGAGATTAAGTCCATTCGGGAGAGTAAAGCGTCCTTGGCGGATACGTATTGTATCTTCATGGGCAAAGAGCTTTGGGTGAAGCAGATGAACATCTCCGAGTATCGGTTTGGGTCGTATGCGAACCACGAGGTCAAACGCGATCGGAAGTTATTGCTCACGCGCAAGGAGCTCAATAAGTTAGAGCGGCAGACGAAGGAAAGCGGTAAGACGATTAT
>JAKSNE010000107.1 GCA_024400135.1 Paludibacteraceae bacterium | reverse complement strand
TTACTCCACTCATCATCTACTCGCCCTCTATCGAAGGTAATATCCAAGTAACAGACACTTGCTATCAAATGGACATTTACCCGACGATTATGCATTTGATAGGCTGCGAGGATTACTATTGGAAGGGCTTTGGCGTGAATCTATTAGATTCGGCAGCAAGGCATAATCGCCCCATCACTGAACAAGAAGCCTATCGATTATCTGATTTGATGATTAGGAGTAATTATTTTGAGACCTATTTGAAACAATAGAACTCTCCAAAAATAACTCTCTCCCATCGCAGCCTCTCGGGGTTGCGATGGTTGTTTTTGGATGCAGGAATCGTTCGGTCATCCTACGGTGACATCTCTGTACTCCCTCTTGCAAGTGCAATGGAGGTTCCTATGGGCTTCCTATGAGATTCCTATGAGGTTCCTATCAGGTTCCGTTACTGAAGGCAGGCAGAAAGTGGGCAGAAGGCAGGCAGAAAGTGGGAGGGAGCGCCCCTCGGCAAGGGACGACAAGATTTCACGACGAGGCAGGGAGAAACGAGGCGCCAAAGGCGCAGAAGTTTCGATATATCGAATACCGATAGACCCGCTCGCGAAGGCTCGCGGCACAGAACTAGGACTTCCTAGGTTTTCCTAGGAAGGAATAGGTTTTCCACGAGTATCCTTCGGGCATCCCTTTAGACGAACGCGGAAATCAGGCGGTAATCACGCGGAAATCACGCGGAACTGGAGGCTAAAGAATAGCCCCCTGACCCCCAAAAGGGGGAATGGTGAGAGTGAAAGTGAATACGGGCTAGTGAAAGTGACGCCCTGCGGGCTAGTGAGAGTGCGGGGCAGTGAAAGTGAACGTGCGGGCTAGTGAAAATGACAAGTGAAATGTACTTTTTTCAAGAAAAATGCAGTTTTTGAGGTAAAACTGACGTTTTCGTTTGCGCATTCAAAAAAAAAGTCGTATCTTTGCAGTCTAAAATTTGGAAATTATGGATAAACCCGAGTACAAACCCCTTTTGAAGCCCGAAAACGATTACCCGCAAGTCACTCCGTATAGTGTCATTACCGGTGTCGTGATGGCAGTGCTTTTTTCTGCTGCAGCAGCGTATTTAGGACTGAAAGTCGGTCAAGTGTTTGAAGCCGCTATACCGATTGCCATCTTAGCCGTGGGACTGAGTTCGGCTCTGCATCGTAAGAACGCTATTGGAGAGAATGTGATGATTCAGTCTATCGGCGCTTCTTCGGGTGTGATCGTGGCGGGAGCTATCTTCACTCTCCCTGCTTTGTATATCTTACAAGCCAAGTATCCTGAGATTACCGTTAACTTCATGCAAGTGTTCCTGTCCTCCCTTTTGGGCGGTTGCTTGGGTATTCTCTTCCTTATCCCCTTCCGCAAGTATTTCGTGCAAGAGAAGGATGGCGAATATCCATTCCCCGAGGCTACGGCAACCACCCAAGTGCTTGTCAGTGGCGAGAAAGGCGGCAATCAAGTTAAACCCCTTATTTGGGCTGCCGGTATTGGTGGAATATACGATTTCTTAGTCTCTACGTTTGGTCTTTGGTCAGACACCCTCTCTACTCGAATGGTCGGTTGGGGCGAAGCATTAGCTGCGAAGTTCAAACTAGTCTTTTCTATCAACACCTCTGCCGCTGTGTTAGGTTTGGGTTATATCATCGGACTCAAATATGCGGCGGTTATCTGTGCCGGTAGTTTCTTTGTATGGTGGGTGTTACTGCCTTTGCTGGGAACAATGCCCGAGATGGCAGCCACAGACCCGCAACTGCTCTTTACGCAATATGGGCGGAACATTGGAATAGGTGCCATCGCGATGGCGGGACTGATTGGTATCGTTAAGAGTTGGGGTGTTATCCGTTCGGCAGTCGGTTTGGCAGGCAAAGAGTTAGGCGGTAAGACCAAACAAGTCGCTCAAGCTACGCTCCGTACCGAGAAAGACCTATCAATGCGTTTTATCGTTATCGCTTCGGCAGTGGCGTTGCTCTGCACCCTCGTTTTCTTCTGGGTGGGCGTGTTGCATAGTTTTACCCAAGCGCTGGTGGCGTTTGTAGTGGTAGCGGTCATCTCGTTCTTGTTTACGACGGTGGCTGCGAATGCAATTGCAATCGTGGGCAGTAACCCTGTCAGTGGAATGACACTTATGACGCTGATTATCGCTTCGGTTGTGTTTGTGGCTATCGGAATGAAAGGCGCTTCCGGAATGGTGGGGGCGATGGTGATTGGTGGTGTCGTTTGTACAGCATTGGCGATGGCAGGCGGGTTTATCACCGACCTTAAGATTGGATATTGGATTGGCACGACACCTGCTAAACAAGAGACGTGGAAGTTCCTCGGAACGCTCGTTAGTGCGGCGACCGTAGGTGGCGTGATGATTGTGCTCAATAAGGCGTATGGTTTTGTGGGAGAGAATGCACTGGTAGCCCCGCAAGCTAATGCAATGGCGGCAGTCATTGAACCGCTGATGTCGGGTCAAGGTGCGCCGTGGATGTTGTATCTCTTAGGTGCTGTTTTGGCATTGATATTGAACTTTATGGGTGTACCCGTATTGGCGTTTGCGCTGGGAATGTTCATTCCGTTGGCTCTGAATACGCCGTTACTCGTGGGTGGTGCTATCTCGGCTCTTGTGAAGAATAAAGAGAAGGGTACACTCATTGCCAGTGGTTTCATTGCCGGTGGCGCTTTGATGGGAGTGGTTGCTGCGGTAATCAAGTTCTGCGGTGCCAACCTCTACTTAACCGATTGGGCAGGTTCTAATGGTGCCGGTATTGTCACCATCGTAGCTTACCTCGCCCTCATCGCATATATGGTTGTGGCGAGCAATAAGAAGAACTAGACCCACTAGATTAACTAGACTAACTAGATCAACTAGACAAACTAGAATAATAAAAAAAATTAAAATTATGGTAAGTTTCAAAGAATTAGGATTGGTAAACACTCGTGATATGTTTGCCAAAGCCATCAAGGGTGGCTATGCTATTCCCGCATTCAATTTTAACAACATGGAGCAACTCCAAGCCATCGTTTCGGCTTCCGCTGCTACTAAGTCTCCGGTTATCCTTCAAGTCAGCAAGGGCGCACGTAACTACGCTAACCAAACGCTGCTTCGTTACATGGCACAAGGTGCTGTTGAGTACGCGAAAGAACTCGGTTGGGAACATCCCCAAATCGTTCTTCACCTCGACCATGGTGACAGCTTCGAACTTTGCAAATCGTGCGTGGATTTCGGTTTCTCGTCTGTGATGATTGATGGTAGTGCTCTGCCTTACGAGGAGAACATCGCCCTCACGAAGAAAGTGGTTGAGTATGCTCACCAATATGACGTGACTGTTGAGGCTGAGTTAGGCGTTCTCGCCGGTGTGGAAGATGAAGTGGCTGCCGAAGAGAGCCACTACACCAAACCCGAAGAAGTGATTGACTTTGCTACCCGTACAGGTTGCGACAGCCTCGCTATCTCGATTGGTACTAGCCACGGTGCTTATAAGTTCAAACCCGAACAATGCACTCGTGACCCGAAGACCGGTCGCCTCGTTCCTCCTCCATTGGCATTCGACGTTCTTGATGCCGTAATGGAGCAACTGCCCGGCTTCCCCATCGTTCTTCACGGTTCGTCTTCCGTTCCACAAGAGTACGTAGATATCATCAACGCTAACGGTGGCAAACTGCCTGATGCAGTAGGTATTCCTGAGGAGCAACTGCGTAAGGCTGCGGCTTCGGCTGTTTGTAAGATCAATATCGACTCCGACTCTCGTCTGGCATTTACGGCTGCTGTTCGTAAAGTGTTCAACGACAAACCCGGAGAGTTCGATCCTCGTAAGTATTGCGGTCCTGCTCGCGATTTGATGATTGAGTTATATAAACATAAGATTGTGAATGTCCTCGGTTCGGACGGAAAGGCACTCTAAAAAGTGTATAGTGGAGAGTTTATAGTTTATAGTAGCCGTCTAGTTAAATAGTGTAGAGTTTAATTAGTTATTAGCAGTCAATAGAACCGATAACTATAGCCGTAGGCGCTTCTCTAAACTTTTAACTTGTAAACTTCTCTAAACTCTAAACTTTCAACTCTAAACTATTAATATTATGAAGCTTCCTTTTATGTCAGCTGACGAAGCTGCAAAATTCGTAAAAAACGGAGACGTT
>JAKSNE010000106.1 GCA_024400135.1 Paludibacteraceae bacterium | reverse complement strand
TGAGGCGGTATTTACCTTCGGTAGACCGCTACACTGAAGGACCGCTGCGCTGTAAGACCGCTAACGCTGAAAGACAAATACAAGTGATTGTGGCGGATAATGGTTCTACGGACGAGAGCGAGGAAGTGGTAAAAGCGTTTTCCTCTATTCAATGGATGCCGCTTAACCAAAACTATGGCTTTGCAGAGGGTTATAACCGCGCAATCGCGCAAGTAGATAGCGAGTACGTGGTGCTGCTTAACTCCGATGTAGAAGTGACCGAAGGCTGGTTAGAACCACTATTACAAGTTATGGACGAGGATCAGACGATAGCCGCCGTGCAGCCAAAAGTGCTGAGTTGGCTTAGTAAGGAGAAGGGCGATAACCCAATTCAGTTTGAATATGCTGGTGCAGCCGGAGGTTTTCTTGATAGGTTGGGTTATCCCTATTGTCGCGGACGTATCTTCTCGTCTATAGAGGGTGATAAAGGGCAATACAACGAGCCGATGGATATTTTTTGGGCTACGGGCGCGTGCCTATGTGTGCGCACGAGTATATATAAGGAGTTAGGAGGACTGGACGCAGGTTTCTTTGCTCATCAAGAAGAGATAGACCTCTGTTGGAGGATGAATAATAGAGGCTATAAGTTGAAGAGTGTTCCCGCTTCGGTAGTATATCATTTAGGGGGCGGTGCGCTCAATTACGAGCATCCTCGTAAGACGTTCCTTAACTTCCGCAATAACCTTCTAATGCTTTATAAAAATCTCCCTACTCGTCGGCTACTCCCGACGTTACTTCTTCGTTGGCCGTTGGATATTGTAGCAGCTCTACAGATGTTATTGACGGGTAAGCCAAAGAACGCTTGGGCGGTTATTCAAGCCCGTTTTGCTTTTTGGAAAGCGATTCCTTCTTATCGACTCAAACGACAAGAAAACTTACAAAAAACTGTTATTCACTTATCGAAAACAATGCAACCCTTTAGTATATTATGGCAATATTACGTTCAAGGAAAACATACCTATTCAGCGCTATTTTGATTTGTTCGGTTACGCAGGCCGCATCCGTTGATGCTTTCTGGGCTCGTTATGCTCATCGAGAACTTCCTGTAGATAGTGCTAAACTGCGTTGGCAGGAGCAAGAAGCAGCGAAAGACCGCAAGAGCGTAAGGTTGCTCTATAATGTTGATTTCTCTACCTATTTTGATAATCGTGAATACCACGAGCCTTATCAAACGCCACAAACAATCTTTGCTTTTCGGCTTTCTCCCACTATTGGCGTAGGTATGCGTGATGCTTTGGGAGGTAAACATCAGTTGATTGCCGGATTACATTACACTCAGCCCATGGGAGTCAAATGGAAAGAGGTTCAGGTTGATCCTACGGCTTATTATCGCTATCAATACAAAGGTTTTGACCTAAACATGGGAATGATTCCTTACGTCAATCGGTATGCCGCCCTTCCCGATTGGTTACTTTATGACTCCATTGCTTATCGCCATCCGAATATGTTGGGAGCCTTGCTCAGTTATCATGACCAACGGGGATTTGTGGAGTTTATGTGTGATTGGCGCGGGATGCCTACTTCTGAACGAAGGGAAATGTTTCGGTTGATTATAGATGGGCAATATCAGTATAAGTGGTTTAATGTTGGTGCTATTGGTCAGATGAATCATAAGGCCAATTATGCAGATACGACTATTCATCCTCATGAAGGGGTTTGCGATGATATTATCCTTGACCCTTACATTGGTTTTAACGTTAGTTCTTATACCCCCTTTGATTCTCTCAGCCTTCGAGCAGGCTATATTGTAGGCTTTGAGCGTTGGAGATACAAGGAAATCAGTCTTAAGCCACAAGGTTTTTATATTGAGTTATATGCCAATTGGTGGTTTGTTGGATTGAAGAATACCTTCTATTATGGGGATAACCTATTGCCTTTCCACAAAGAGTTTGGAGCCGATCTTCATCAGGGAGACCCGTTTTATCAATCGCGTATTTACAATAGGACGGATCTCTTCCTATATCTATACCGTAGTTCGTTTGTGAACTTCTATTTCTCGTGGAATATGCACTACGATGGTCAGTCGCTGGCGCACCAACAACAACTCATCGTGCGTTTCAGCTTAGACGGATTTAAAAACGAACAACCTTTACGCGGGTTGTTCGATAAATAAGCAATATATCGGCTCACTATGATGGGTTAGAATCCCAAACTAAATCCAACCATAGCGGTCACGTTCTTTCCTTGATAGAAAGTAGGACAGAACTCGTCTAAGAAATGTTGCGCATCTCCTAAGTCTTCACAAGGCGAGGAGATATTGCTTTCCAAATGGTCGTATCCGCGAGCATTATTGTAACTCACGTTCGCACGCAAATACATATTCGGGTGTACTTCGTAAGCAAAATCAAGAGCCACCACCTCATTCCTAAAAATAGGCTTATCGAAAGGTTTTTGGGAGATGACATTACCGATACCTGCATCCGGATTGACTTTGCGTCCATCAACTCGGGCTACACGTAAGTACGGGAAACTATTGTATCTCGTATCATGGGTATAGCTGAGTTTAATACTCATTCCGCGGATGGGCCGATATGATAGTTCTCCAAAGATTGTTTGAGCGTTATCGCCCATGTATTGCCCGAGATAATAACTATTCGATGAATAATCAAGTACATCGATAGAGTGTGTATAGCAAGCGATATTCGTGCGACTGAACTCACCTTTGAGGCTAAGACCTTTAATCGGCCACCCACCCCAGTCAAAACCTACAACGTACGAGAACGGATTGCGTTCCGCATTGCCTTTCTTTAAGCGAGAGGCGCTAAACTCATCCAAATAGAACGAACCATAGAGTTTGAGATGATCTACAGGGCGCAAAGTGATAGTACCAAACACTTGCGAGTTTTGATTTTGTTCTTTCGTTCCTTTCGTTAGTAAGTGATCCAACGACTTATAAAACGCAATAGGAATAAAGTACGCCGCTTGCACATTGTCTTCCGCATAAATAATCGAATTACCGATAGAGAACAAGACGTATTTGATAGGAATAAATGTGAACATATTCGCCGCCATAAACTTATTATGTGGGCGATATTCCTTGTGTTGAGTTCCATCAGTCTGATTCTCTAAGTAATAACGTGTTGAGTCAAGTACATTGCTCACCAGCCATGCGTGGAAATAGTCGAATTGGAACCACTTGCAAGGCGTAATCTGCAACGACAACTGTGGTACTGCCGGTGCGCGATTATTAAGTATATTCGATGCGTGATAAGCATCGCCCCAACGTATCTCTTCGCGTTTTAGGCTGATACTTCCAAACCACGCATAGACGGACATTCCGCCTTTGGAATCGGAGAAGTCACCTCCGTACGAAGCCTCTTTGTATTGCGTTCCGGGCATGAGGTTCAACGCTTGTTGACCCGTAGCCGATTGGTTAAGACGCGCACCTTGCATCGTACCTCTGGGGAAATAGTCTTTTTTGAGCCAGTTGCCATAGTAGCTCTGGTCTCTCAGCGACCCCCAAATACTGAAGTGGTGAGCAATATCCATCTTAAGGTCTATACCGTACCAACGTTTGAGAATAGTTCCTTTCTTCGATCCGTAAATCTCTGCACCTAACAGCGGTTCGATGGACATCTTAAAGACTTTATTCTTCGTTAGATACGAGAACTGGATATTCGCCAGAGACAGGTCAAACGTCTGATGGTCAGTATATTGGACATAGCGATGGACACCCGGAATAGTGTCTCTTTCCAGTGCAAAGACGTCTAAATAGAAACTCAGATTATCCTTTTGCTGTTTGCTCATGAGCGAGTCGCGCTCTTGGGCTTCAAGCAGCATCGCTGCTACCTGTCCCCTCGAGTAAGGGCGAACTGCCGTTTGGTGTACAATGATACCATCGGTCAGCAGGTCGTCAAGGTAATCGTAGATCTGCGTATAGTTGAGGGGCACTGGGATATCCTGTGCCCTACCCATCGTCACGCAAAAACAGAGAACCAATAGTATGAGGGAACGGTAGCGATGCATAGATTATTTTTTCTTTTTAGGTGTTGGGATATAACGAGCGTTCAAAGCATCGATGATCTCATTGGTGATGTCATAACCCTCAACCGAAGTGAGGACGTTATCGCGACCTTGGTTGGAGAGGATAAGATGGAACTTACCATCGG
>JAKSNE010000105.1 GCA_024400135.1 Paludibacteraceae bacterium | reverse complement strand
CATCCCAAATGGCTAAGATAGAGCAAATGTCATTTTCGTATAAATAAATAATCTTATAGTGTTTACGAACTACTAAATAGCGTAAATTCGAGGACAAATTAGAAAAACTTCTTTCTTTCGAGCCAACTTCTGGATAAGAGGATAATATGTCCGGTGCATTCTGAAGATCTAAAAGAATTCGCGCTGCCACTTCAGCAGACGCATTTTCACGATAATAGTCATATATCGCTTTCAAATGACCTACTGCTGCATCTTGCCAAATAATCACAGCCATGATGTTGTCACTTTTTTTAGTTCTTCGTGTGAAATACCTGCACCTTGTCGAGTTTGAGCAATACCCGATGCCAATATATCTGTCATCTCCGTATGACTAAATTGACAAGGAGCTTCTGCTTGAAGAGTGGTAATATAATTTAAAACTCGCTCTACTTGCATTGGATTGTAAATCATCGGTCCCATTGCGTGGATAAACCGCTCGCATGTTTGTAACTGAAGTGCGCTCATAAGCCGTGTGTTATTTTCGTTTTTGCAGTTTGCGCTGCAAAGGTACAACTTTTTTTTGATATATGCAAATTAATTTGCAAAATTTATCGCGACGCGAGGAAAATCTTAACGCAAGTAGATGCAAAAAATCAATTGAGCAATAGCTTAAAATCGCTATTGCTCAAAAATCTGATAAAAATCTATTTCCACAATCTTTCTGTGGAATTCTTCTTATAACCAACGAACGTAGCAGAAATCCATGCGGTGAGGCAGCAGGTCGTTGTACGGATACATACGTAATCCGAACTTCATACCACCGGCATAACCGAACTGATACTTCGTCTCAAAGAACATCTTACTGCCCTCGGTCTTGACGAGTTCGAGCGGTTGAGCCTCGTACAACTTATTATTGTTGTGAATGGACGTGCGGATAGCCACCAATTCAATACCAAGCCCCTTATCGTTCAAGCCCTTGGTATCTAACTCTACCTTCACGGTGCAAGTCTCACCTACGCTGGGTTGACCGGCTTGCAGGATATCGTTGAGGTTATTGCTTACCACCTCAATCTCATCCCAGTGAGCCACCATGTTCTCTTTCCAAGCAGCAATCTCTTTGGCTACCTTGAAGCCCTCTGCACTGAGTAACTGATGACGCTTAGCCAGTTTATTGTAGAACTTAGCGAAGTAGTCGTCCATCATTCGCTTCGTGGTGAAACGAGGAGTGATCTTCGTTACGGAGTTCTTGATGGTCTGTATCCATTCGGGCGAGTAGCCTTTGGAGTTCTTAGCGTAATACATAGGGATGATCTCCGTCTCTAACATCTGATAGATAGTGGCGGCATCCAACTGGTCTTGGTGGGCTTGGTTCTCGTAGGTGCGTTTGTCGGTCAATGCCCAACCAGCGCCCTCTACATAACCTTCCAACCACCATCCGTCAAGGACAGAGAAGTTCAGTACACCATTCATCTGCGCTTTCTCGCCACTCGTACCGGAAGCCTCCAAAGGACGGGTCGGGGTGTTGAGCCAGATATCCACACCGCTAACCAAACGTTTAGCCAGACGCATGTCGTAGTTTTCCAAGAAGATAATCTTTCCTAAGAACTGAGGCATACGGCTGATCTCGATGATACGCTTAATCAGTCCTTGACCGGCACCATCGGCGGGGTGTGCCTTACCCGTGAACAGGAACTGTACGGGTTGAGAAGGGTTGTTTACCAGTTTATCCAAGCGCTCAAGGTCCGTGAACAACAGGTGCGCACGTTTGTACGTAGCAAAACGACGACCGAAACCGATGATGAGGGTGTTAGCATTCATCTCGTTCAATGCGCGAACGATACGAGCCGGATCGCCTTGACTCTTCATCCAATCTTCTTGGAACTTCTCTTTGATATAGTCAATCAGTTTGTTCTTGAGGAACATACGAGTAGCCCAAATCTTCTCGTCGGGCAGTTCGTTGAACGCCTTCCACATCTCCGGATTCGACTGGTCTTTATACCACGCGTCAGGGAAGGTCTTGAAATAAACCTCTTTCCATTCGCTGGCAGCCCAAGTAGGCATGTGTACACCATTGGTCACATAGTCCACGTGCAGTTCTTCGGGGAAATAACCGGGCCAAACGGGAGCGAACATCTTCTTGCTTACCTCGCCGTGCAACCAGCTCACACCATTAGCCTCTTGGCAGGTGTTGAGGGCAAAGACGGACATAGAGAATTTCTCGTTGTGGTCATCGGGGTTTTGGCGACCCATTCCAATCAGCTCGTTCCACTCGATACCGAGTTTGGGAGCATATTCGTTCATATATTTATAGAATAGGTCTTCTTGGAAATAGTCGTGACCGGCAGGAACGGGCGTGTGGCAAGTGTATAAACCGCTGGCTCTAACCACCTCTTTGGCTTCGTTGAAGGTCAGACCTTGCTCTTGTACGAGGTCCACTAAACGTTGCAGACCCATCAAGGCAGCGTGACCCTCGTTGCAGTGGTAAACATCCTTTTTGATTCCCAGTTTCTTGAGGGCAAGCATACCACCGATACCGAGCATAATCTCTTGTTTGATACGGTTCTCCCAGTCGCCACCATAGAGTTGGTGGGTAATCTGACGATCCCACTCGGAGTTCATCTCGTTATCCGTATCTAAGAGGTATAGGTTGATACGACCTACAGCCACTTTCCATAAGTAAGCATTCACAAAACGTCCCGGGTAAGGAACCTCAATGACGAGAGGCGTACCGTCCTCGTTCTTGACTTGCGTCAGAGGCAGGTTATTGAAGTTCTGCGCCTCGTAGTTAGCAATCTGCTGACCTTCGGGCGAGAGCGTCTGTGTGAAATATCCATAACGATAGAGGAAACCGATGGCGGTCATATCTACGTTGCAGTCGGAGGCTTCTTTGAGGTAGTCACCGGCAAGGATTCCCAAACCGCCCGAGTAGATCTTTAAGATATGGGTCAAACCATACTCCATCGAGAAATAAGCAATCGAAGGCTTCTTCGTGTCGGGTTTTTGGTCCATATAAGCACGGAACTCGGCGTATGTCTTATCGAGTTGAGCCATAAACTTCTCGTCTTGGCTAAGCTCTAACATTTTCTCATAGCTGATGATATTGAGCAGCATGATCGGGTTCGATTGAGCCTTGTGCCATGCGTCGTTGTCGATATAGCGGAATATATTCTTCGCATCGGAGTTCCACACCCACCAGAGGTTATTGGCGATTTCTTGCAGTTTGTTGAGTTTGGCAGGAAGTTTTGCGTGAACAATCACTTCTTTCCATGCCACAGGATTGACGTTACTTACTTTTACTTTCATACTATTTAAATGCTTATTTTTTGGAGTAAAGAGTAAGGACAAAGGACAAAAGACTAAAATGTATTGTCTGCACAAGGTAAGTCTTTAGTATATGGTCTTTGTTCCTTATTCCTTATTCCTTGTTCTAAATTTCAATTCGGGCTGCAAAGGTACAACTTTTTTTTGATATTTGCAAGAAATAGTGTAACTTTTTTGCAAAAAAATCGAACAACACGAACATCCTACGGTAACGTCCCGGTAACGTCCCGGTAACGTCCCCGTGATAGCCCCGTCAGCTCACGTGATTACTCCACGATAGATATTAAAAAAGAGCACCCGTCGAATAGGATGCTCTTTTTTATGTTCGCAAAAGAGAGATTAACGAATCGTGGTGCCGAGAACGTTGATGTTACCTTCATCGGTCTTGATAACGAATTGACCGTTAACGATCGTCTTCACGGCTTTCTTACCTGCTTTTACAGAAGGCAGAGCAGCGCCGGAGATGAGTTGATAGTCACCCTTCTTAATCTCGATGGTGTGAATTTCGGGCTTCTCTTCGGTAGCAGCTTTGTAGTAGTGCAGAATATTTCCTGTAACCGATACATAGTCGCCCACTTTCGTCGGTTTGTCAGCAGGAACGGTGATTTGGAAAGCCTCGAAGTCGTAGGTCGGGTTAGCCAAATCGTCGCACATGAAGAACGACATATTCTTATATTGCTCGCTATAAGCAGAAGCAATACTATCTACATAACCGGTAACAACATAAACGTCGGTGGAAGTAGTACCGTTAGCCAAAGCCATACCAACTTCGTAAGCCTTAGAAGGAGAAACCTCGATGGTGTCAACAACCACTTGACCTTTAGCAACTACTTTACCTTTACCTTCGATTTCCATTTTCTCGCCAT
>JAKSNE010000104.1 GCA_024400135.1 Paludibacteraceae bacterium | reverse complement strand
TAGGTACAGTAGAAACGATTCAGACCATCAAGGGCGGTCTTGAAGGATTAGTGGTAGGACAAGTGCTGACTTGTGTCCCCCACCCTAACAGCGACCACCTGCATATCACGACAGTGAGAGTGGAAAGTGAAAGTGAACCTTTGCAGATCGTATGCGGAGCGCCGAACGTTGCCGCCGGACAGAAAGTGATTGTGGCTACCATCGGTACGCGCCTCTACTCGGGCGACGAGAGTTTCGTTATCAAACGCGGCAAGATCCGCGGCGAAGAAAGCCTTGGTATGCTTTGCGCAGAGGACGAGATTGGTGTAGGCACCAGTCACGAAGGTATCATCGTTCTGCCTGAAGATACACCTATCGGTATGCCCGCCAAAGAGTACTATCACATTGAGGACGACACCCTCATCGAAGTGGATATCACGCCCAACCGCAGCGACGGTGCCAGTCACTATGGCGTTGCACGCGATTTGCACGCCTACTATTTAGCACACGGTCAGAACGTCGAACTCACCAAACCGGATGTGTCCGCTTTCAAAGTCGATAATCACAACTTGGAGATTGATGTTGAAGTAGTCAACACCGACGCTTGTCCTCGTTATTCGGGTGTGAGCATAAAGGGTGTAACCGTGAAAGAGTCTCCCAAATGGTTGAAGAACGCACTGAGTTCGATTGGACTGCGTCCTATCAACAACATCGTGGATGCCACTAACTTCGTTCTCTTTGAACAAGGACAAGCGCTGCACGCCTTCGATGCCGATAAGATTGCAGGAAAGAAGATTATCGTCAAGAACGCCGAACAAGGGCAACGTTTCGTGACCTTAGACGGTGTTGAGCGCACCCTTGATGCACGCGACTTGATGATCTGCAACGCCAACGAACCGATGTGTATCGCCGGTGTGTTTGGTGGGCAAGAATCGGGCGTGACGGAAGCAACGAAGAACATCTTCCTCGAGAGTGCCTATTTCGATCCCGTGAGCATTCGCAAGACCGCTCGTCGTCACCAACTGCAAACCGATGCTTCGTTCCGCTACGAGCGCGGTTGTGACCCCAATAACACCCTCTATGTGCTCCAACGCTGCGCATTGCTGATTCAAGAAGTAGCAGGAGGAACAGTGTCGATGGAGCCCATCGATAAGTTTAGAGAACCATTTGCACCATTTGAGGTGGAGGTATCGCTGGATAGAGTGAATCAACTCATCGGAAAAGAACTGGGCAAAGAGATGATTGAGACTATCTTCACCGGATTGGAGATGGGGTATGAGTGGATTGAGGATCGTGCGCCCAAAGGGCTATTGTGGATAGTGAAAGTGCCTCGCTATCGTGTTGACGTACAACGCGAATGCGACGTGGTCGAAGATATCCTGCGAATCTACGGATACAATAATGTCGAGTTCCCCGAAAAACTGAATTCGAACCTATGCTACAACCCCAAACCGGATGTAACGATGCTCCAGAAGAAAGTCTCCGAGCAACTCACCGCACAAGGATTCAACGAGATAATGAATAACTCCCTCACGAAGATGTCATACTATCAATCTTGGTTAGACACATGTGTGAAGATTAAGAATCCGCTCAGTCAGGATCTTGGTGTGATGCGTCAAACCCTACTCTTTGGCGGATTAGAGAGTATTCAACGCAACGTCAACCGCAAGAATAGCGACCTACGGTTCTACGAGTTTGGGAATTGCTACCATTTTAAAGAGTTTAGAGTGGAGAGTGTAGAGTGTAGAGAAGTTGAGAGTGTAGAGTGTAGAGTTGAGCATGAGCCGATTGAGCAATACTCCGAAGAGATGCACTTAGGTCTATGGTTGACCGGCAATAAGAGCAAACTCAGTTGGGTACGCAAGGAGGAGAAATCGTCCTTCTACCAGCTGCACGCCTACGTAAACGCTATCCTCACTCGTTTAGGTGTGAACATTGACAAATGCACCCTCGAACCGGCTATCGACCCGAATGGCGATACCAGTTGCGGACTCTGCCAATGCTTCAGCGACGGACTCGTCATCAAAGCGCCTAACAAAACCGTTATCGGTTATATGGCGATTGTCAGTCCCGCTACGCGCAAAGGCTTTGATATTGACAACGAAGTGTTCTACGCCGACCTATACTGGGACAACCTCGTTAAGCTCAATAAGCAATACAAGCCCACGATTGTGGACCTGCCTAAGTTCCCGGAGGTTAAACGCGACTTCGCGCTACTCGTTGATAAACAGGTGGAGTTTGCCGACCTCGCACGTGCTGCCTTCGAGACTGAACGCAAACTGCTCAAGAACGTCTTCCTCTTTGACGTTTACGAAGGTAAGAACTTAGAGGAAGGAAAGAAGTCGTACGCCCTCTCGTTTATCTTACAAGATGCAGAGGACACCCTCAAAGATAAGCAGATTGAGAATATCATGGAGCGACTCAAGAAGACGTTTGAGACGAAGTTCAATGCGAAACTTCGTTGATTATTAATGGAGTCTCTCACAGATTCCACAGATTCCGCAGATAGATTGATAATTTATTATTTTTTTATTTCTTTTTTTCGTCTGTTGTAAGTAAACTTCTACATCCAAAAAGAAAGAACTAAAAAAGCGGTACTCCTGCGTCGAACCTCGTGTTGCTTACACAACACAATAATAAAATTATAAAAGGGTATATTACACAGATGTAAGGGTGCAAAACACATCGTAATAATAAATTATTGAGAGATATATTACACAGATAGCGATAGGAAAGTTTAGAGTGGTGGAGAGTGTAAAGTTTAGAGTAGCCGTCTAGTTTATTAGTTTAGAGTTAAAGAAGGAGAGGTATCTGTGGAATACAACCACTAATAAGCCCTTATTGTGGATGCGGAACGCAGACACGGCGGGTGAGCGAAGAGAAACGAAGCAAAACTGCACCTACTATTGATTTATTTAGAGGATGGGAGTTTGCTCACAATCCGAGGAATAAAGAAATAGGAGGAAATAAAAAGATATCTGAGAAATCTGTGAAATCTGTGAGAGATAAAAAAACCTGTTAAACTTGTTAAATCTGTTAAGACATGGATTATAAAGAAGAGATAGCGAGAAGACGGACATTTGCGGTCATTGCGCACCCGGATGCCGGTAAGACGACCCTCACCGAAAAGTTACTGCTTTACGGTGGAGCGATTCATACAGCGGGTGCCGTCAAGTCGAATAAGATTCGCAAGACGACCACCTCTGACTGGATGGAGATAGAGAAACAGCGCGGTATATCCGTAGCCACCTCTGTGATGGGATTTGATTACGAAGGGTTTCATATTAATATCCTCGACACCCCGGGTCACCAAGACTTTGCGGAAGACACGTTCCGCACCCTCACTGCCGTTGATTCGGTGATTATCGTCATCGACTCCGCCAAGGGCGTAGAGACCCAGACCCGTCGGTTGATGGAGGTCTGCCGTATGCGTAAGACCCCCGTGATGGTGTTTATGAACAAGATGGACCGCGAAGGTAAAGACCCCTTTGACCTATTGGACGACGTTGAGTCCGAACTCGGTATTCACGTCACGCCCATGACGTGGGCAAAAGGTCAAGGCGAACGGTTTGAGTCGGTCAGCAGTTTGTATAAAGTGGAGGGAACCTCCTTCCAACTTCTCGATAAACCGGCGGATGTGAAGCAGGATGATTGGGACCTGATCAAAGAGGTCTATCCCCGTTTTGACAAAACCGAATATGAATTAGGCAATATGGCTCCCGTCTTCTATGGCAGTGCGTATAAGACGATTGGTATAGAGGAGATGTTGGAGTGTTTCATTCGTTTGGCACCTTCGCCCCGTCCGGTAGAAGCACAAGAGCGCACCGTCAATCCGATGGAGGAGAAGTTCTCGGGATTCTGTTTTAAGATTCACGCCAACCTCGACCCGAACCATCGTTCGTGTATTGCGTTCTTTAAGATCTGCTCCGGTCGCTTCGAGCGCAATCAATACTACAAGCACGTGCGCAAGGATCAGCAGATGCGGTTCAGTGCGCCGACTTGTTTTATGGCGCAAAAGAAAGAGACCGTCGATGAGGCTTTTGCGGGCGATGTAGTCGGTCTGCCCGATACGGGGAACTTCAAGATTGGTGACACCTTGACCGCAGGAGAGAACCTACATTTCAAGGGGCTGCCCTCTTTCTCGCCGGAGATGTTCAAGTATATCGAGAACGCCGACCCGATGAAGCA
>JAKSNE010000103.1 GCA_024400135.1 Paludibacteraceae bacterium | reverse complement strand
CAGGTTCTTGTTCATTTTCCAGTTACCTGCGACCATTTTTGTTCTCATAATCTTTTGTTCCTTATATTATATTTATTTATGACGTTTCCGTTTTGTACTACAATCACACCCGGGTTGGCGCGAACGATGGTCTTGAGCATGATCGGGTCGGCGGTGCAGAAGTTTTCCATCGCTAAGCCTGTTTGTTCACAGAACTGTTCAATACCTTCGGGAGTGGTACCGGTTAAGATATAATCGGGTTGTAACGCTTTGATTTTGTCCATCTGCTTGAGGTCGGCTTTGTCGAGGTCGTACATGATAACGAGGGTCATCGGCTCCTCCGATTCTAATACGTCCCACGTGATATCCTCGTAGTCGATGTTTAGCAACTCGAAGTCGTGAATGGGCGGTACGTAACCTTGTTTGATGAGTTTGGATTTCTGGCGAACAAACGTCCACGTAGAGTCTTTGGGGTAGTTGTCTATCGTAAACTCCTGTTCGTGACCGTTTTGGTCGGCGTAGATAAGCGTAATCTGATACTCATCAACGGGTGCGCCTTCGGGAATCTCCATCTGTTCGGGGATGTTATTGCCAATCTTATAAGGGCGGAAGTCAATGATAGGCAGGTGGTACAGCGTCCAAACCATGAACAAAACCACCACGGCTACCGTACCGCCTAAGATACTCCACGAACTCACTTCGTTCCACGTCTTGGGCAGCGTGTCTGACCAAACGACGAGTAGGATGGCTAAGGCGAGTAGGACAATGTTCTTAAAGAACGTCTGCCAGTTAGTGAGGATAATCGCGTCCCCAAAACACCCGCAGTCGCTGACCGGATTAGCGATAGCTATCCAGAGGGTGAGGGCGGTCATAATAATGAGAAATCCGAGGCAGACCCACGAGCAGATCTTCGTCTTGGCATTGAGTAGGAGCATAACACCGAGGGTGAACTCGAGAGTGATGAGCGCAAACGCACCCACGATAGCCAGAGGCGTGAACACCTCCATCAAACTGCCCATTGCCGAGAGGTAGTCCTCGATTTTATAGGTCGTACCAAGCGGATCGACGGCTTTGACAAACCCCGAGAGGACAAATACAAACCCTAAAAGTATCCGTGCAATCGAAGCACCTATTTTCTGTAATTTCATCATTTCATCATTTAGCCGTTAGGCGGTTCAATTCCTCATTTCTTTCTCTGCAAGTTGTATGAGGTAGAAGATAGCATAATTGAGCATATCGAACAGGTTGCCGTCGGCACCTTCGGAGATAAGCGTCTTGTTATCGTGCGAAGCAATCGACTTGTTGCGATTGATCTTCGTCAAGATGATATCCGTCAATGACGAGGGGAACATCTCTCGCCAAGCCTCACCGTAGTCGTGGTTCTTGCGTTGCATCAATGCTTTGGCCTCAGCGATATACGCGTCATAGAGTTCGGTAGCCTTGGCGGCGGTCATATCTACGCCATCGGCATAGCCTTCGCGCAGTTGGATAAGTCCGATAACGGAGTAGTTGACAATCGCCATGAGTTCGCCTTCGATGCTCTCGCCCACGAGGTTCACGCCTGTAGTCTCAATCTCACGAATGCGTTTGGCTTTGATAAAAAGTTGGTCATTGACCGTCTGCGGACGCATAATACGCCACGACGGACCGTAGTCTTTCATCTTGAGGACGTAGATGTGGCGACATTTAGCCACTATCTCGTCGTATTCTTGATTAGTGTTGTTCATTGCCTAAAATAGTGTATTTCTTTTCTTTTTGGTTGATGATAATCTGTTGTCCCTCCAAGTGTTTGAAGACTTGTGGAGTATTGGTTTTGTGCAGGTTGAATAAGTCCGACCCTTGGAAGGGTAGAGTAATCTCCATCGTTTGGGTTTCACCGATAGTGTAAGTCTCGCTCTCATCAAGTGGAGTCACGGAGAACGTATAGGTTCCTTTGACATTATAGGTCAATGGGGTTGAGGTCGTGTTGGTAATTCCGGAGGCAATAGACTTCTTACCTTTAGTCACCGCAATGCGGAACTTAGGCGCTTCGCTTTCCCAAGTAATCACAACGGAGAAATCCTTGCCTGTGCATTGGAGGTTCGTGACGGGACAAACTTTAGATAAAAAGACTTCACCCGATTGACCTATCCAAACGGAAGGTTGTTTATCCTTGCGGAGAGGAGTGATCGTATAAGTATAAACACCTACCGAATCGTTCGTAAACGAGAACTGCGTTTGGTCGATAACCTCATCCACATATACTCCTTTCTCGGACGCTATCTCCACGCGGAAATAGGGTGCCTTACTCTCCCATTGGAACTGAACGGAGTTGTCACTTGTCTGTTGCTTGAAATTAGATATAGTGAGGTCGATACCGCCGTTGATGATGATCTGCTCGTCAGTCACTTCCAAGCGTACTTGGCAGATAGGACTAACCACTTGAGCGCGTACAATCTCGCTATATCCTTGCGCTTGAGAGGTTGGGTAGAGCTCGTATTCGCCGTTAGGCAAATCCTTCGGGAAGTAACCGGACATACTTTTTACATTGTCATCTCCCCAGTAGCCTATTTTTTCAAAGTTTTTATACAACCACTTCACAAACTGTCCATCTTTGTAGATGCCTAAACCTACATCTCCTTTGTATCCGTCCCACAGACCAAGCGTATAGACACCTTTAATAGCAGGAGTTAATATTTCTTGTCTGCCGATAACGAGATTATTACCTTCGTAATAGAAAGTATCTATCACAACGGGATTGGGTATCTGTTTGCCGTGGGCGTTAGGTTTGATATTAACGACTGCTGCCACTTGTTGGGTAAATGCCAAATCCGAAGCCGAACCACCCGTGCCTTGGTTTTTGGGGTCTAACAAGGTGGCATAGAAATACCCATTGGCTACTCCGTCCCAGCCCCAGTTGATGTGTACCTTACCTATTTCGTTAATACCATCACATACAAAGGCGTGTCCCACACTCCAATCCTGAGTGAAGCCGGTCACTAAACAAGGTTGTTTTAAGGTCAGTTGTTCGTTGAGTAAGTCGGTAAAAGCCTGCGCTCCCATATAATCGAGGTAATACTCTTGCATCGTAGAGTCATAATCAAAATGCTGAATACTTCTACGTGCCATCTCTACTTCGCTAGCTCCGCTACCGTTGGAGGAATACTGCATGTCGCAAGCCACACCCACATGCCACATCAGTTTGGCAATGGCGGAGTCTTGCTTGGGCGTAGTGCGGGTGTAATAATAATTGCCTAATAGGATATTATCCCAATCGTATTCGCCGTCCTTATCGTAATCAATCTCCTTACTGCGGTCGTAAGGTAGGGAGTGCTGCCCTTTGGAGTGCTTAGGCCACTGATAGTAACCCATGATCTGTGCCATAGCCGTGGCGGTACAACCTGTCACACTGCGCGCACTCTCGCCCTTTATGATTGGGCACATAAGGTTATAGGGCTCATCTTGTCCCCACTCAATCTTTTTCAATAAGGGATCAATGGGCGTATAGGTCTTTGAGGGTGCAAAGGCCTTTGCCGTTGGGTGCTCAGCGAGCCACTCTAACTGTTGGGCATAGTAGTCGAACCACGCTTGTATATGGGAAGGAAGTTCCTTGGCTACGAAGGTGTTTTCCGTGCTATAACCGATAATCTCGGGTGCGTTGGTCTCTGCGGAGACGATAACGAATCCTTTGTCTGTGTTATTAAACACGTAGAACGCTTCGCGCTCCAGATTGGGCATCGATTGCGTATAGACGCACTGTGGTTTCACTTGATTGGCAGGAGCGCGATGGGCAGACGATTGCGAGAACATAAACTGTTGAGCAATAGCAGAGGCTTGCTCAAAACTCCTTTCATTGGCGACCATTAAGGTCGGAACGAGTGCTAAAATAACTAATAATTGTTTATTCATGACCTAAAATAGTATAGCGTTTTTGGTTGTTCTTAGGATCGACTATCCACACTTGTCCTTGTTCCAAGACTTTGCGATAAGTCGATTGTAATGGATTGACAAATCCTGTGGGGGAGTCATCGTAGTTGAGGAACGTGATAACTCCTTCTTTTTCTTGGATGTTATAAAGAGAGAGGTCGTTAAATAAAGAGACTGTCGTTACGTTTTTGCTGCCGGGATAGACATCGGTGTTGGTATTCGTCACGGTGGTGCTACCGGTAGAAGGCACAATAGAGATACGGGGACGATTATTGACGTTATTGGGTGTGTTGTCTCTCCAAATCGACTTGTT
>JAKSNE010000102.1 GCA_024400135.1 Paludibacteraceae bacterium | reverse complement strand
CAAGCACTGGATAGGGCAGGAGGTAAGTTAGGCAACAAAGGCGTAGAAGGAGCAATCACTGCCATCCAAATGGCAAATATCCATCATGAAAATCTATAAGTTTGGCGGTGCGTCGGTTAAGAACGCGGAGCGTATTCATAACCTTGCGCAGATAGTCAGTCAAGAAACGGACGACCTCGTTATCGTCGTTTCTGCGATGGGTAAGACTACCAACGAGTTGGAGGTCTTCACGCAAGCCTTAGCCGGCGACGACTGCTACCAAGGCGATGCGTTTGACGAACTGTACGACCAAGTCGTTAGTACGGGCGAGCTTCAGTCTTCCCGTTTCATCAGCGCGTATCTCAACCACGTAGGCATCGCTAACCAATGGATTGATATGACGCAGATCTTGCGTACCGATGCCTCGTTTAGACACGCAAAGGTCGATTTTGAGACCACGCGCCATCAACTTACTGAATTTATGCAATCGCACCCGGCGCACGTCTATGTGGCGCAAGGGTTTATTGGCGGAACGGCTGATGGCCGTCGCACCACGTTAGGACGCGAAGGCTCGGACTATTCGGCGGCTATTCTCGCTAACTTATTGGACGCTCAGTCCGTGACTTTATGGAAGGACGTTGCCGGAATCTACAGTGCAGACCCTCGTAAAGTCAAGGACGCAGTCTTACTCTCTGCTATCTCCTACGAACAGGCACGAGAGATGGCTAAGGCAGGAGCACAAATTATTCATCCCGAGACGGTGAGTCCGCTCATCGAGAAGGATATACCTATTTATATTCGTTCTTTTATCCACCCGTCCCAACAAGGAACGGTGATAGGAAAAACACACTAGAATACCATGGAAAACGAACATCTAAAGCTGTATTTTTCAGCAGCTTATTGGAAAGATTTAGGCAACACCTTTTTGAAAGCCTTACAAACAAAAAAGTTCTGGGTAGAGCTCTTTGGAATGACTCTCGGCATGTTCATCGGTGCTGCCGCAGTGTATTATTTTTTAATGCCCAGTCATATAATTGTCGGTTCTATCTCAGGTCTGAGCCTTGTTATCAACACGATTATTGGCGGTAACGCCGATACGTTATCCTTCGTCGTGATGGCGATTAATGCCTTCTTGCTGATTCTCGCTTTCTTGCTGATAGGCAACGAGTTTGGCGCTAAGACGGTCTATACGGCAATGATCCTTGGTCCGCTGATTCAAGTATGGGACCGTATCTATCCTTATACGAACTTCACCCATCGCATCTTCGCTAATCCCGCTCCCGAACTGGTAGAGCAACTGCAACTCGGGCAAACGGTTCTCGATGTACACGGCAATCCATATTTGTTGGATAAGTTCGGTAACGTCCTTGAACAAGTCAAAGATAGCGTCTTGTCCGCAGGTTTAGGCTTAGGCGATGTGTGGTTTGACCTTATCTGCTTCGTGGCGATGCTGTCTATCTGCCAAGCGTTCGAGTTCCGTATGAATGCTTCTACAGGCGGATTGGATATCTTGGCTAAGATTATCAATAAATATTTGCACTTCGATATCGGTGCTTCGGTGTCCATCGGTGGTGCCATCATCTGCTTATCCGCTTTTGCGATCAACGACTTCCGTATGGTGGTTATCGGTCTATTGGGAACGTGGATCAATGGCTTAGTAGTCGATTATTTCACGGCTTCTTTGAACAAACGCAAACGTGTATGTATCATCTCGCCGCAATACGAGACGATTCGACAATATATCGTTGACAAACTCGTACGTGGGTGCTCGTTGTATGAGGTGGTCGGCGGCTTTTCGGGTGAGAAACAGATTGAGATACAGACATTGCTCACGACGGACGAATATGCTTCTCTTTGTAAGTTCCTTAACGAAAACCACTTACAAGTGTTTATGACGGCAGGCAACTGCTCCGAGATGAATGGCTTATGGTTCATCCATCGTACGAAGTTTGAAGAGCGCACGAACTCCTACTTACAGCGTCAACACGATTTCTTTATGCGCAAACGCGCAGTGTTTGAGGCTAATAACCCGGACTTCAAAGCCAAACGTATCAAATGGGAAGAAGATCATCCGGACTTTATGCGTCGTCGTGCTGAATGGTATCAAGAACACGAAATTAAAGATACACAAATAGATTAAATATATGAAACCAACATTGTTTATTTTGGCAGCTGGAATGGGTAGCCGTTACGGTGGACTCAAGCAATTAGACAGCATCGGTCCTAATGGGGAAACGATTATGGATTATAGCGTGTTTGACGCATTGCGAGGTGGATTTGGGAAAGTGGTCTTTGTTATCCGCAAGGACTTTGAAGCTGATTTCCGCAAGGTCGTCCTATCCAAATATGAACACAAGATTCCTTGTGAGGTATGCTTCCAATCCATTGATAAACTGCCGGAAGGTTATACCGTTCCCGAAGGACGCACCAAACCTTGGGGTACGAACCATGCCGTGCTGATGGGACGCGAGCTTATCCACGAACCGTTTGCCGTCATCAATGCAGACGACTTCTACGGACGCGAGTCCTTCCAGATCTTAGCCGATTATCTTCAGAGTGTGGAAGGAACGAAGGGACAATACTGCATGGTAGGCTATCGCGTACAAAACACGTTGAGCGAGAACGGTACCGTCAATCGTGGTGTTTGCCAAACGGACGAGAATAACCTGCTGACCGATGTCGTAGAGTGCATCAATATCGAAGAAGTAGGTAAGTATATTATTTATAAGGATGATCAAGGACAAGATGTTAAGATTCCTCTCAATACGCCTGTCAGCATGAATATGTGGGGCTTCACACCCGAGTATTTCGAGTATTCGGAAGAGGGATTCCGCTCGTTCTTGGACGCCAAAGGCAAGGAACTCAAGTCCGAGTTCTATATCCCCACGTTGGTCAACGACCTTATCCGTGCAGGCAAGGCTACGTGCCGCGTATTAGATACGCCATCTAAGTGGTTCGGCGTTACCTATGCCGAGGACAAGCCACAAGTGATAATGAAGATTAATGCACTGATTCACAAGGGAGAATATCCCGAAAAACTGTTTTGATTATGAGTAGGATATTAGTTACTGGAGGTACGGGGTATATCGGTTCGCACACGGTGGTGGAACTGATACAGGCTGGTTATCAAGTGACTATCGTTGATAACCTATCTAACTCAAACATTGATGTTTTGCAAGGCATCGAACAGATCACGGGGGTTAAACCGGATTTCGAGAATGTCGATTGTCTTGACTATAAGAACTTTAACGCAGTCTTTGACCGTTTTCCCGATATCGAAGGCGTCATCCATTTTGCGGCAAGCAAAGCCGTTGGCGAGTCCGTCGAGAAACCGCTGATGTACTATCGCAATAACTTAGGTTCGCTCGTCAATCTGCTCGATATCATGAACCAACACAAGGTGAAGAATATCGTTTTTTCGTCCTCTTGTACCGTCTATGGACAACCCGACGCAGAACACCTGCCTGTGGACGAGACGGCTCCGCGTAAAACGGCGCTCTCTCCTTACGGCAACACCAAGCAGATCAATGAAGATATCATCTGTGACCAAGCCCATGCTCAAAAGGATTTGAACGCGGTTATCCTTCGTTATTTCAATCCTATTGGAGCCCATCCATCAGCATTGATAGGCGAACTGCCTAACGGCGTACCGAATAACCTACTGCCTTTCGTGACGCAGACCGCTGCCGGTATTCGCGAGAAACTGCGCGTCTTCGGTAACGATTACAACACGCCCGATGGTTCTTGTATCCGCGACTATATCTACGTCGTCGATTTGGCTAAGGCGCACGTTAAGGCGATAGATAGAATGCTTAACGAGAATGGTAGAGACCAAGTCGAAGTGTTTAACCTCGGAACGGGTAGGGGATTATCGGTGTTGGAGATTATCCGTGGCTTTGAACAAGCGACAGGTGTCAAACTCAATTACGAGATTGTCGGTCGTCGTGAAGGAGATATCGAACAAGTGTGGGCAAAAGCCGATAAAGCGAATAATGTGCTCGGTTGGAAAGCCGACACACCATTAGACGCTATCCTCCTCTCCGCTTGGCAATGGCAACAACGCCTGAGTTAGAAGTATATTTTCATTTTACTTGAAGAACGAGAAGTGGACACTGCCGTACTCGCGGGTCTCCTGCCAATGAGGATGAGAGGAAAAGTCATTCGCCTTACTATGCTCCAAAACAAACAAACCGTCTGGTTTGAGTATGCCCGCCTCGAAGATAAGGTCGGGTAGGGT
>JAKSNE010000101.1 GCA_024400135.1 Paludibacteraceae bacterium | reverse complement strand
CCGATTGAATACGTACATGTTTGGCGCAATGCGTGGGATATAGAAACACATTATTACATACCCTATTTGCATCATTCAGAAAAAGAGGACTTTATTCAATTTATTCATCAATTATGACTTATCAAGACCGTAAAACATATATTGAAACAACTTATCAGCGGTTGTTGAACCGTCCGAATGAGCCGTTGCCATCTATGCATGGTTTGTTTCAGCGTTATCGTTATCCTATTCTAACGGCAGAACATATTCCGTTGTCGTGGCGTTATGATTTCTCAGAGAAGGATAATCCCTATCTTTTGGAACGTATAGGAGCCAATGCCGTATTGAATGCCGGTGCCATCTTTTTTGATGGTAAGTATGTGTTGGTTTGCCGTGTAGAGGGTAAAGACCGCAAGTCCTATTTTGCCGTAGCCGAATCGGAGACGGGGGTAGATAAATTTCGCTTTTGGACTCGTCCTATTACGATGCCTGAATATGGAGAACCGGCTACCAATATATATGACATGCGTTTGACGCAGCATGAGGATGGTTGGATATACGGTTTGTTTTGTGTGGAGCGTCATGATAATCGTTATCCCGATGATTTGTCCGCTGCTACGGCCACCTGTGGTATAGCCCGCACCAAAGACCTTATTACATGGCAACGTTTGCCCGACTTGAAGAGTATATCCCAACAACGGAATGTGGTATTGCATCCGGAGTTTGTGCAAGGTAAGTATGCCCTCTACACCCGTCCACAAGACGGTTTTATTGACGCCGGTAACGGCGGAGGTATAGGGTGGGCACTTGTGGATGATATAACACATGCGGTGATAACAGAAGAATGCATCATTGATGCACGTTATTATCATACAATCAAAGAGGTTAAGAACGGTGAAGGCCCTGCACCTATTAAGACAGACAAAGGATGGCTGCATTTGGCACATGGTGTCCGGGCTTGCGCGTCAGGGTTGCGTTATGTGCTTTACTGCTATATGACAGCATTGGACGAGCCTTGGCGACCTATTGCTCAACCTGCTGGCTATTTGATTGCTCCGCAAGGGGAAGAATATATAGGTGATGTGATGAATGTATGCTTTAGTAACGGATGGATTGTAGCCCCCGATGGCAGACTGTTGATTTACTATGCGTCATCGGACACACGTGTACACGTAGCCGAAACCACGGTGGATAAGTTGGTAGATTATTGCCTGCACACACCCGCAGACGGCTTAACAACCTCGGCATCGGTGCGTGAGATAAATCAATTAATTGCTAAAAATGCGAGACTTACGATATAAAATAGGTTATGGTTTGGGGGATATGTCTTCCTCTATGTTTTGGAAGATATTTTCGTATTACTTGCCCATTTTTTATAGTGACATCTTTTCGCTTTCGTTAGGTGCCACCGCTACGCTTATGTTGGTGACACGCATTTGGGACACCATCTCTGACCCTCTGATGGGTATTATAGCCGATCGTACTCATACTCGTTGGGGGCAGTATAGACCATATCTGCTGTGGATGGCATTACCATTTGCGGTGGCGGGTATATTACTCTTTACGACACCTTCTTTATCAGAAACAGGAAGACTGATATATGCGTACGTTACCTATATATTAATGATGACCGTTTATACGGCCATCAATGTGCCATACGGTTCGTTGTTGGCGGTGATAACAGACCGTTCGGACGAGAAAACAACCTACTCATCTTTTCGCATGTTCTTTGCCTATGCCGGTTCGTTTGTCGCCTTATGGGCATGGGAGCCTTTGTGCCAAATGTTTGCAAAGCAGACCTCCATTACCACAGCGTGGCAATTGGCGATGGTGGTAGTAGCAGTAGTATGTTTGGGTCTGTTCCTCTTATGCTTTTGTTATACTCGTGAGCAAACGAAAGCAATAACGGTAATGAGTATAGGTCACGATCTAAAGAATTTGGTAAGGAATACCCCTTGGTGGTTGCTTACGATGGCTGCGATGTGTACCAACCTGTTCTGCACCGTGCGCGGAGCAACAGTAGCATACTATTTTAAATACTATATTGGCGAACAAGCGCAGATTTCTTTATTCTCGGGTAGTGTAACTTTTCTGTTTTTTGCAGGACTATTTTTGGCAATAGGTGAGGTGTGCAATATGTTAGGCGTGATGATGGCAACACCTTTAACGCTACGTTTGGGCAAGAAACCTACCTTTGTGGCTACAGGTATCTTGTTGGCAGTGTTGTCATGCTTGTTTTTCTTTGTCCCTATTAGTAATACAGGGTATATTTGTATGCTCGTATTGCAGATATTGATCTCTATCGGTACAGGTATCGTATCACCACTCGTTTGGTCGATGTATGCCGATGTGGCTGAAAATGCTCAATTTGTCAATGGTACTGCTTCTACCGGACTAATTTTCTCATCAGGTAGTATGGCACAAAAATTCGGAGGTGCTATAGCCGGCAGTGCTGTATTATGGCTCTTTGCTGCGTTTGGACTCGTCCCTAATGCCGTTGAACAGACTTCACAGGCTCTATTAGGCATGCAACTGACGATGTCTTTTATTCCTGCCGCTATTGCTATACTGATGGTGCTTATTGTATTATGCTACCCGCTAACCCGACAACACATGCAAATGTTGCATTTGGCACACGAAGTGGAGCACTGCTTGCACACCAATATACTGCCTTATTGGCTACGGTTGCGCGATGAGAAATATGGAGGCTATTATGGTCAAGTAGATGGCAATGAGACTATTCACTCCACTGCCGACCGAAGTGCTGTGCTCTATGCTCGCTTGTTATGGACGTTCTCTGCGTGCGGATGCCTAAAAGAAGCACAGGAGGTGAAAGAATATATATTGGCGCACTTTATAGACCATGAATATGGTGGAACCTATTGGGCAGTGGATTACAAAGGAACGCCTATAGATACAAAAAAACAATTCTACGCACAGGCATTTATGATTTATGCTTTTAGCGAGTACGCACGCGTAGCAAAAGATAATGAGTCATTGCAAATGGCTATCGCACTCTATCACCTTCTGGAGCAACATGCCAGAGACCTCCAAAATGGCGGCTATTACGAGGCTGCTACGCGCGAATGGAAAGCGTTGGACGATGTCCGACTAAGTGATAAAGACGAAAACAGTTGCAAATCACAGAATACGCATTTGCATATCTTGGAAGCATACACCAACCTCTACCGTGTGTGCCCTTCGGCGGAACTGCAACAATCCATTCAACAAATGATTGATATCTTCCGTCATCATATCGTACAGCCTAATGGTCATTTGGGACTCTTTTTCGATGCCGAGTGGCATGTTACGAATCAAAACACCTCATACGGACACGATGTGGAGTGCAGTTGGCTGTTGGACGAAGCCGCTCAAACTATTCATATGTCCTTGGAGGAACCCGTACAAACATTATCTTCCATCCCTTTCCCAACGAATCGTGCCATGCAAATGGAATGGTGGGAACCTGCCGAAGCCATGGTGGGATATATGAATAGATACCAACATTTTCGTGATGATACGGCATTCATCCGTATGAATGATGTGTGGACTTTTATTCAAACTTATCTTATTGATCATACGCATGGAGAATGGTTTTGGTCTGCTGCGCATGATACGAATCAAGATAAGGCCGGATTCTGGAAATGCCCTTATCATAACGCACGTATGTGTTTAGAAATAGTTAAACGAATTAAATATCTACAACAATGAAAAAATCTTTTTTGCTTACAACTGCATTGCTTGCAGCAACCACTTGCGCCTTGTCGCAACTTCCTCAACCCGTACAAGTAGATCATGTCTCGCCGGACAAACCCGCTTTAGCCGCCACCCCGCCTATGGGATGGAACTCGTGGAATAAATTCGGTTGCGACATCAACGAAGAACTTATCCGCACCGTCGCCGATGCGATGGTCAGTTCGGGCTTGCGCGATGCCGGGTATATATACCTTAACCTTGATGACTGCTGGCACGGCGAACGCGATAACCTTGGCTTTATTCACGAAGACCCCACACGTTTCCCGTCCGGCATCAAATCACTTGCCGACTATGTTCACTCCAAAGGACTCAAGATAGGTATCTATTCGGATGCCGGTTCTGAGACCTGTGGAGGACGTCCGGGCAGTCAGGGACACGAATATCAAGATGCCATTACCTATGCCTCATGGGGTATTGATTACCTCAAGTACGACTGGTGCAACACCGATTCACGCAATGCCAAAGAGGCCTATTCACTTATGGCTAAGGC
>JAKSNE010000100.1 GCA_024400135.1 Paludibacteraceae bacterium | reverse complement strand
GAGCACCTCAATAAAGAGGAGAGAGAACTGATTGAGAAACTGCAAACGAGCGAGAATATCGCTCCGGGAAGTAGTGACAAGAAGAACTTCTTTAAGAATCTATTTGGTTAGCGAACACCAATAAGGAGCAGATATACATTAGATTTGTTTTAGCCTTCTTTATGGTAAGACATTATTCTAATCAGCACAAAGAAGACGCACACATAAACGATTCCTTCTATACGCAGAAGTAAGTCATCTGTAAGCATATTCGAGCACCAAATAATAGCAAAATAAAAAGCCAACACACGCCCCTTAGACCCTTTCGGTTGAACAAGCGGTAGTGCCACCCAAGCAGCAATAAGCAAGATTACTCCCCAAATGCCAAGGTCTAATAATGTTAAAAGATATTGGTTATGAGCAGAATAGTGTTTGTATAGCCCATATTCGAATCCGACCTGCTTATAACGTTCAGCTAAATATGCTTTTGCATTTCCGGCTCCATTACCTGTCCAAAAATAATCAGGAAGATCACGTAAAGCGCAATACCAAATAATCAGTCGTGGTTGTACCCCATCGCCCGTTAGGTGTTCTGTTATGTTTGTTACATCTTCGATATGTACTTGCTGCATACGTGGATGCCACTTCCAAAAGCCCAACACACTCGCAACAAAAACCGCTATAATAGCGATATTCCACCAACGACTATAACGCTTCGTAACATACCGCATCAAGGCTACCGCAGCCACCAATAAGAGCGTTAACAAACCGGCTCGGGACTTGGTGACAACAATAGTTGCTAACATAAGAATAATTAACAACACATCTGTTGCTATCCAAAGGTTGTTACGCCATGGTTCTAAGACTCGTTTCCGCTGTTTCCATCGTTCAACAAGAAGCATCATCGTCAACACTATAGCGATAGAGAAAAGTGTACTATAATACAGCCGATGCTTGATATAAGACAAATAATCATCAAAATAAGAGAGTTGGAACGGAGTCAGTCCCGCAGCCTCATTGGTCAAGATATAAGCCTGATTCATTGTCCAATAAAGCGTAAAACCATAGAGGAAAATTGAACCCGCACAAGCGCCAATAAATATACGCGCTAAGGTTCGCCAATCGTATAACTCATTCACGCCAAACAATAAGATAAATGGTAGAATCAATAACGACACCTGCGAATCGGGAAAATGACCTCCCCATAATATACTTATTATCTCCGCCAAAACAAGAAGCGCCAAACCAATAGCAGGATACAATGCTTTGCTCCATTGCAAATTCTCTCTCTTAAGGAAACGACCTTCTAACAACCACGTCACTGCCCATACAATAAGCATAATATGCCCAAACTTGCGAGGCAATGGCAAAGTTGCCATTAAAACGAGGAAAAAGATATAGTTTACTCTTTTGATTACAGATAAGTAACGTTCCATACTTTTATAAATTTGTTATCCCTTGTTTGACATGTTTTTTCCATCGATGCGATATAGCATAATCGACACTTGCTTGCACATCCACCCCCATCGTCTCCGCATAAGCCGTAGCGATAATAGTCAACGCTTCGCGGTCTATGTTCAGTCGCTCTAACTGCTTTAGCAGATGATAACGATGGCAACCGACAGGGCACATCCGATTAAGGTCTATCACTTCCACCTTACTGCCATCCTCATTGAATAATATATTTCCTCCCGAGTAATCTTTATGCCATAGCCCTCTTTGGTGCATCTGAGCCGTGAACCGACCTATCGCTTGCAGTATCTCCACGCGATGCGGAAAGTCGGGATGCCCTATCAACTCGTTAAACGTGTGCTTACACTCAGACAACCGGCTCACATACCAACTTTCTTGTAAGAACAGTCCTAAAAACCGTATCTCCCGATACGCCACCGGAGCGGGCGTGAGCGAACCTAACTGTAGGGCGTGTGTATAACTTCTTTTTGCTTTAGACGAGGTAAAACAATACGCTATCTGTCGCCCTATCGACGGTACCGCAAACTGCTTGATAACAGCGTCTTGATAAACCCGCAACGTATTGCGTTTTTGATAGATGACTGTCCCTTGCTCCCAAGCCTCGAAATCGCCCACTTGCCTATCTACACTAAAAGCATTAAGAAAACGAGACCACGAACGATGATAATGCAATCGTCCACCAAGATACTTCTGTAAATACGCCGGATGACGACGATTGATAGCGTCAACAATAACTTTTTTCTGCTGTTTGGCTTTGCGACGACGGCTTTGAGGAAGAACGCGATAGAACAACCCTTCAATAGGCAGGAGAACGTACGTTCCTCCTAACTCAAACATACTTAACCAGAAATCCCAATCCTCGCGATAGATATCTTCTTCGCAGAACCCGCCGCAGCGTTCCCAATCACGTTTGCGGAAAAGCGATGTGATAGGAATCATATTCTTTCGAGCCAATAGTGCGTGGCTAAAGGTAGGCAAATCCCACGGTTTATCCACTAAGCCAAACATCCGCGCACGACAACCTACGACCCGAACCTGCTCGTGCCCGTCAATAGCCTCTACTGCCAAACGGATATAGTCACTACTAATCTTATCGTCCGCATCCACGGGCAGGATATACTCCCCTTGTGCGTGAGCAATAGCATGATTACGGGCAGCACTAACGCCTTGATTGACTTGCGTAAAGACTTTGCATTGGTTATGCTCCTTCGCATAGGCTTTGGCAATAGCTAAACTATCGTCCTTACTGCCATCATCTTGAATGATAACCTCTATCGGAGCATAGTCCGATGCTACAATACTATCCAATGTCTCTCTTAGATACGGAGAGGCATTATAGACGGGTACTATAACACTGACAAGGGGGTTCATATACGATCCAGATGTTGCGTTAACTTACGCCAATAGTAACGTAACGGATGTTCATACTTGAGTTGTTTCCATGGTCGCGAAGCGTGCGGACGGTGAATAACCGGCGAATCCATACGAAGCAGATGACGGAAGCCTTTTTTAAGAGACAGGTGCGACAAGGTGACATCATACCAATTCTTTTTCTCGTCCAATACCTGTTCAAAGTCAATGGCTTGCAGTAGTTCTTCGGTCAATAAGGTGCAGCAGAAACTGAACCTTTTCTTGGTATCAATGACTTCTTTGCGCCAATCCTTAGCGTACTCGTATGGGAAGTTCACTTCTCCCGCCTCGTTCTCCGTCACACTCGCCACCATACCAACTTGAGGCGCCACCAAAGCCTGCAAGTCGGCTATCGTCTGTGGCTTCACCTCCACATCACTCTCAATGATGATGAGCGACTGATGGTTCGTTAACGCTCGCTCACGAGCATCAATCAACACCGTACGATAATTGGGGGACGGATGATCAACCAAGTCCGATAAATGGATGAGCGAGAAAGATAGTTCTTCCGAGAGCTGTCTCAAGCGCTCACAATTCTCGGGCGTAGAATAATCGTCATAAATAGTCAACGTATGTCCACTGTTCACAATCGCCCTTATCGAACGCTCCGCCGATGCAACCGCATCCTTCACCGGCATGATTATATACGATTCTTCATTAGCCATAGGCGGTCATTCTTCTACCTTTGTTTTCTTTTTAAGTTCGAAATCGCGACCTAAGTAGTTCTTCCTTACCGTTGGGTTGGCGGCCAACTCCTCGGGCGTGCCGTGGAATAAAATTCTTCCCTCAAAGAGCAAATAAGCGCGGTCGGTAATCATCAACGTCTCATCTACATTGTGGTCGGTAATGAGGATACCGATATTCTTATCCTTCAGTTTCCAAACCACATCCTGTATCTCTTGTACGGCAATCGGATCGACACCCGCAAAGGGTTCGTCCAGCATAACAAACTTAGGCTCAATCGCCAAACAACGGGCAATCTCCGTACGGCGGCGTTCACCACCACTCAGACGGTCGCCAAGGTTTTTGCGCACGTGGTTGAGGTTAAACTCCTTAATGAGTTGCTCCACTTTCTGCTCTTGATATTCCTTCGTGAAGTTCGTCAGTTCCAGCACCGAACGGATATTATCCTCCACCGTCATCTTACGGAACACACTTGCCTCCTGCGGCAGATAACCGATACCCATCTGCGCACGTTTGTACATCGGGAATCCGGTGATATCTTCATCATTCAAAAAGATATGCCCACTATTCGCCGTTATCAGTCCGGTCGTCATATAGAACGTGGTCGTCTTGCCGGCTCCGTTAGGTCCCAACAAACCCACAATCTCGCCTTGCTGCAACTCAATCGACACATCATTCACTACGGTTC
>JAKSNE010000010.1 GCA_024400135.1 Paludibacteraceae bacterium | reverse complement strand
TAAACATGGTCATAATGTATTTCTATTTCTTGGATTTTCTCAATAATTTGTGCCACACTTTCTTCGATAATGGGAATATCGCACGTGGATTTTTAACAAAATACACTATCAAAGCACCCATCATGCGCACATACTGCTTATTCTTAAAATAAGCTTTTGCTAATGGAAGCCAGACCCATTTTGTATTTCGCAAATCGGCTGCAATATCCGCATATTCTTCGGGTAAGACATCTGCAATACGCGGTTGTAAATCAAATTCCATTTTAATTCTTCCTACTCTATTTTCCACCCATTGGGTATGAGTTACTGATGTCGGATTAAAACGATATGCAGAGGTTACTTCATCCAGATAGTAGAAATCGCCAAAACAATGTAGCGCTATCCACAGCACCCAATCACCTAAAAAAGGATTTTTCATGTGACGAGTCTTTTGCTTAACCTCTTCCGCATGGTCATTTCTAAAAACAACAGAGGCTGTAGGATAGGCTGTATTATTATCAAAAAAGTCACGCAAAGAAATGCGACCTATTTTTTGACCAACCATCACGCTTGGACTCTTTTCATATCTTTTTTTACCTTGAGAATCAACATGGCAATAGTTAGTATAACACCCGACCAATGTTTCATCTTTTTCCAATACGTCTATTTGTTTTTGTAACTTCATTGGGTCTGTCCAATAGTCGTCACCTTCACAAAGGGCGATATACTTTCCCTGTGCCATCGGAAATAAGATATCAAACCAAGGATGGACACCTTTTGAATATTGATTTTCTTTTTGATATACACACCTGAATATATCAGGATATTTCTGCTCATATTCACGAATAATAACTGCGGTATTATCCTTACTGCAATCATCATTAACTAAAATTTCAATCGGAAAATTCACTTTTTGTGCAACAAAACTTTCCAAGCATTCACGAATATAAGGTTCATGATTATATGCTATACATACAATACTAACTAATGGTTTCATAATTTCAAACGTTATTTAGATAAACTTACTAAATTTTTGCTTCTTTCTCTCAAAAATTTTGCAGGTATCCCTACATATATTCCCCATTCTGGAATATCTTTTGTCACCAAAGATAATGCTCCTACGACCGAACCTGTACCTATTGTCAAATTCGGGAAGACCAAGCAATGCGCACCTAATTGCACATACTCACCTATCGTTACTTTTCCACCTGTTACATGAGTTTTATTTTCAGGCTGCATTGGTCCAATTAAATAATCCCCGGAAAAGTCGTCCATTGCTGAATAGATTGTCGTTCGTGCAGAACAACCACTATTATTCTTAAATTCTATGCCCATCGCTCCATACAATGCACTATATGCAGAAATATGGATATTATTTCCTAATGTTATCTCTCCACTTAAAAGGCAATAATCATCTATACGAACATTATTTCCAACGGAAATTTTTTGCGGTGAATAAATACTCACCTTTCGACTTATTAAGACATTGTCGCCATAAGATTTAAGTCCTAATATACTTAATTCTTCTTTTGTATAGAATGAGTTCATTTTACAATACTCTCTAATATTTGTTTCACATTATCTTCACTTAAATACGGATGCATTGGTAGGCAAATGACTTGCTTCGCTAATCTTATAGCTTCCGGTAAATTATCCGGTTTAGCACTTTCATATTGGCTATATGGTTCAAAGTCTGTAATCAACGGATAAAAATACCTACGACCTAAAACACCTTGCGACTTCATCTTTTCATATAAAGCATCGCGGCTTATTCCAAAGTCTTCTGTAATCAAGATGGGGAAGTAGGCGAAGTTCCAGCGGAAAGGGAGCCCCCTACTGGCTCCCCCCTGAAGGGTGGAGGGATTAGTTTGTTCGATTATGTATGGAAAGAGACGGATGCCTTTTATGCCATCTAATGCTTCCACATATCGTTTGGCAACGCGTTTGCGTTGCTCGACCGCCCAATCCACTTGTTTCAAATTCAGCAAACCATAAGCAGCACGCATCTCGTCCATCTTAGAGTTGATACCCGGCGCGACTACATTCGTTTCACCGCGGAAACCAAAGTTCTTGAGGTTATCTACATCATACTTCATTTCCGCACTATGCATCACCATGGCTCCACCCTCGATGGTATTATACACCTTCGTGGCGTGGAAACTTAGCGTGCTCATATCTCCCCATTCCAAGATGCTCTTTCCTTTATAAGTCACCCCAAAGGCATGGGCAGCATCATAGATGACTTTGAGATTATGTTTCTTGGCAATCGCATCAATCTTCTCCACATCGCAAGGACAGCCATAGACATGGACTGGCATGATTGCAACTGTCTTTTTCGTAATGGCAGCTTCTATCTTATTGGGGTCGATATTACCGGTATTAGGATCTACATCGACAAAAACAGAACGCAATTTATTCCACCAAATAGAATGTGTCGTTGCGACGAAACTATAGGGAGTGGTAATCACTTCACCTTCACGAATACCCAACGCTTGTAAAGCCGTAATAAGCGGTAAGGTTCCGTTCGTAAAGAGAGACAAGTAAGGTACGCCAAGATATTTTGAGAGTTGTTTCTCTAATTCTTGGTGGTAGTGCCCATTATTGGTTATCCATTTGCGTGACCAAATGTCTTGAAGGAGTTGGTTATACTCGTTCAAGTCTGGCAATAATGGCGATGTGACTGTTATTTGATTGTTCATTTATCTTTATTAAAATTTATTCTTGCATCCTACGTACATCCTATAGACTGCTACCGATACAAAAAGCACGTAGGCTTGGCGCTTACGTGCTACGTTTTTATTACACACATACGGAAAATTAAAAACGCGGACTTCTTCTCTGCTCATCCGTCTTTTGAGGTCCTGAGATTACCTGTACATTCGAATAAGCTTTAGAAATCCACGCCGTGTATATTGACCTATACAGATAGTATAGGCATACATACACCCATGGACATCTACCACTTACTTGCTCTCGAAATGTACGATTGAAATTTCTCAGGTTCCAAAAGATCGATAACAAGCGTTAGTAAACGCCGTTGCGATTAGTGCCGAAGCACTTCTCGCTTATGTCCCGAAATCTCGCTTGGCGAGTATCACGAGAGGAACATCTCCCTCCCACTCACCCGGCGTGAATTTCGTTATAAAAATGTCTTTGCAACACTTTCGGCTGCAAAGGTAGTATTTTTTTTTGATATATGCAAATTTATTTGCAAATTTTCTCGCAACACAAAGAAAATCTAAACAATCTCACTCAAAATCTAAACACGAGGATAGAGACCACCAATAGTCTTACCAACGTTGATAAGGTGGTCAGAGATACGCTCGGAATTAGAGGCCAACTCGATATACTGCGCCCCCACAATAGCCGAACACTTACCCGCTGCCATACGCTCAATATGACGCGTCTCCATCAAATCATTGAGGTCATCGACCTGATCCTCATAATCGTGCGCCTGCCAATAAGCCTCGCGGTCTTGGTTCATATACGCCTTCATGGTGAGCTGATAGACATTGAAGACCAGTTCGCGCATCTGCTCTATCTCGGCAATCGCCTCGTCAGAGAAATGCTCCTTCGCATCCATTAAGATGTCCGCATATTCAGTGATATTCTCGGCATAGTCACCAATACGCTCTATATCACTCACCGAACGAATGGCGTTGGTCAGATATTGGTGGTCCGCCTCCGACATCCGCAAAGCATTAAGGCGAACAATATATTGCACCAACTCGTGATTAAGGTAATCCAGATTAGCCTCCGTCTGCGTAAACGCCTCTTTTTCATCAAAGTCCAACGTAGTGACCATACGTAAGGAACGATCGTAGTTCTGCATCGCCATTTGTGCCATGTGCTCAATCTCTAACTTCACTTGTCGAACCGCAATGATAGGTGTGCGAAGCATCTTCTCATCCACGAAGTAGAAGTGCGGTTTGATATTCTCCGATTCGTTAACCAAAGACTCCGGAATGAGGCGACAAACGAAACGCACTAACTGATCCGTCAAGGGCAAGATAATCACTACCGTCGTCACGTTAAAGATGGTGTGGAACATAGCCATCTGCAACTGTGGCGCATTGGGGAAGAGGTGCTCGAAGATAATGCCGAAGTCCAGACCTCCTCTCGTAACGAAGAACATGATGTTGGCGATAACCATGAACACAATCACACCAAAGCAGTTGAAGAAGAGGTGTATCAAAGCAGTACGTTTGGCGTTCAAGCCACTGGTCATACCGGCAATGATAGCCACAACGCACGAACCGATGTTCGAACCTAAAGTGATATAGATACCTTGGTTAAGGGAGATAAGTCCCGTCACCGCCATCGTAATCGCCACAGAGGTCATCACAGATGACGACTGAATAATCGCCGTAAACACAGCACCAATAAGCACTAATAAAATCGGGCTATTGATACGAGCAATGAACTGCTTGACAGAGTCTAATTGCGCAAAGTCCTCCATAGAGTTGGACATCATACTCAGTCCCACAAACAGCATACCAAATCCCGCAAGGATACCTCCTAAGGTCTTGCCGCTATCGCGTTTAGAGAACAAAGCGAAGAACGCACCTATTCCCGCAAAAGCTGCAAAGATAGCCGTCGTACTCAACCCTCCCCCACTGCTCAATCCGAGGGCTACGATCTGTGCCGTAATCGTGGTACCGATATTGGCACCATAGATGATGGTGGCGGCTTGCGTGAGGGACATAATTCCCACGTTTACGAAACCGATAACCATCACTGTTGTAGCACCCGAAGACTGAATAGCAGCGGTTCCAAGGGCTCCAATTCCTACTCCCACTAAGCGATTACGTCCGGTTTTGGCAAAAAGGGCTTTAAGTCGTTCTCCACTTGCTGACTCCAAGTTAGAAGACATCATCTGGCAAGCAATGAGAAAAATACCGATACCGGCAATAAGGGCAAGAATAGCAGTAGCAATTGTTATTGAGTCCATTGGCAAAAAGGAATAAATATAAATAAATTATGATTTACAATAAGCAGTGTGCATTTTAATAAGTGAGTTATAGAACTCGTTGAAGTCCGATGTGCGCGTATTACTATAAGTAATTGTATCCTTAAACTCTATTCCTTGGTATTGGAAGATGGATGGGTAATTACCATAGGCATAAATAATCTCCGATAAAACATTATTGCTGTGAGAAATAACCTCTAATGTGCAATAAGAAGCCACGTTGCGGAAGTTGGCAATCTGACTATAGAGTAAGCGCTCTTGGTCAAAGATGGGGAAAGTATTGGACGTGGTATCCCAAACTCCATGGATATAAACAATACTATCACGCATTGCCACACAAACACGCACAAGCATATCACGCAGCGTTACAGCTGGATCTTTGGTATCATTGCCTTCATCATCAGTATCCGTTAAATAGCATGAGAAGAAAATCTTACCATTACCATTCTGTACATCTTTTTCCGATATATGCGCTTGACGCAGTGCCTCTTGAACAAAGTCTCCCTTTTGAATACAAGACACATCATTTGGTCCGGCAAAGAGCGAACAAAAGAGTTTATAATCCGCGATAGAAGGACGATTAAAGAACTGTTTTAAGTGCCATTGATAATCTGCTTCGCGAGCATCGTTCTCGTCTTGAATTGCTTTACGCTCCTTTGCGCAAGTGCTAAAACGAGAAATAGTAGCAATAATCCAAATAAGAATTGGCAGCACAAAGAAAATCAGTCCTAACCAGCCCTTCCACGTCTTTTGCATTCCTATGTACTTAGCCTCCTTCGGCAAAGCGTTCACTTGTTCTTCTATTAGCACAAAGGAGGGAGTAAGATGTTCTCGCTCGTTTTCATCTTGATAATAATAGAGCAAACGAAACATTTGCGCATCTAACGTTGTATCCTTCTCAAAGGCATTGGTAGCGCGTTTGCGAGCCTCGGCTATTTCCTTTTTCGTCATTTTAGAGGTTTTGAGCTCCGCCATGCGCTCGCTAATGGTTTCAATGTGGGTGTCAAACGCTCCTATCCAATCACAATCAACGACAATACTTGCCAAAATTGCCCATAGAACGAAGACTATTATCGCTTTCCATGTTGACCTCCACAATGGACGCAAATAAGACGGTTTGCTTAAGTCAGGTTGTTTATGAGGCAAATAGAGGTGGTCAAAGAAATTCTGACGAATAGTTTCGTCTTGTAAATCCTCTAAACGTTTATATTGGTTATCAATATCTTTGGGTAAAATGCAAAAATCGTTATAAGCATTCAGAGCCTCTTCTATCGTAGGCGAAGTGGTAAGATCCTCAGTAGATTGTTGTTCGTTGAGTTTATCCAATAATATTTGTGTCTTCTCGTCCGTGATAAGCACGTGTTGCTCTATCTCGACCATCTCGTCTTCCTCTTGAACGGTAATACGCGCTTGCTCCATCAGTTCCGCAGGAGAGAGTTTGTCTGTATCCACATTGATACCCATCGAAGACATTCCTTGACGAAGAATCATCTGTAAAATGAGGTACTTGCGTTTGGGTTGCATCTGAACAGCCGTATTGAGCCACTCCTCAATGCGGTCCATCTCTGCCTTACTCAGATTCATGACAGAACGGTGGTGGAAGAGAGACAAAGCCGTGTAGTAATACACATCCGGATTGGACGGTGTAAGTCGAACGGCTTTAACCAAATATTCATCAGCCAACTCGTAATTTTTCAATCCGAGGAAAGTCAGACCCATTGCGAATTGGGCATTGGAGTCTTTAGGACACGCTGCTACTTGCTCTTGGAACTGAGCACGATAATCAGCCGCCTGAGCCGCAGTGAACCGCAAAGGGTTCACCACGGTAGGCTGAATAGCATGTTTGGTGTGACATTTGCCACATTCGGTAACGCCCGGTGCCAAGATTTTACCGCAGTTTTGACACTGGTTAATGGTTAGTTGTGCCATTACTTATTTTCTTTTTCTTGTTTTTTCTCTTGAATTTTCTCTTGCACCTTATCAGCAGCACCCTTGGCAGCTTCCGTAGCTTTATCGGCAACGTTCTTAGCCGCTTCGATGGCTTTGTCTGCAATACCGGACTCTTTCACCTTATCCATGGCTTTTTGTGTTGCTGCCGTAGCTACAGCCGTTACTTTTGACCAGTCATATTTGCGCTTGATAGCCATCACGGTAACATAGGTCATGATGAAGACAGAAACAGCAGCAAAGATAATCAGACCAATGAAGATAAGAATAGCTTTCAACGCAATGATGATAAAGTTACCGGAATCGGCTTCTGTATGTTTGGTACTACTACCATCGGAATAGATGGTTGTTACTTCAACATCCGGAAGCAAGCTCATCGCTAATCCTGTTCCCAAGAAGAAGGAGGCGATAGCAAAACCAACTTTCTGAATACCACCCAACACTTTGGTTTCCGTACGATGGCGCGTGATGTTGTAACCATATTGGTGGCTATAATAGATGTATGCCGGAATAAGGATGATAACATAAACCAAGAAGAACCACATCCAAGCGGCATGCTTATTGGCTTGTTTGGTGTCGGCTTTCTCCTCTGCGATAATCATCTTCTGATAAGCCTTGAACTTCATGTCGTTGATTTCTTCGTAAAGGTCTTCGTAATCTTTGAGTTTCTTCTCGTTCTTCTTGAGAGACTCTTTGTACGATTTCTTTAGGTCCTTATTGGTGCAAGTATCCAAACATGCTTGATAATAAGCGATTGAAGATTGAGTTGATTTAATTCGGCTCTTTGTGTTGGCTAAACGAGCTGCTTTGTGAGCATTAGCGGACTCTAATGATTCGTTTTGCCACTCATCGGGACAAACCTCGTATGCAACCGTGGTGTCTTGTTGTACCCAATTTTCAACTTGTTGCAGTTCTCTTTCTTGTACGGCAGCATCACTCTTGGCATCATTGCGCAACCACATAAATCCAAAGATAGACAGAACGCAACCACCGATAAGCGACCATTGGAAGGTCCAGTGTTTCTCACGCGACCAAGCTACGATGTCGCGCAATTCGTTGAGGCGCTCCTTGAAGAAACTGTCGTTGGGGTCTTTGGCTGCTTTCTCGGCTTTGTTGAGAAGGTCATCCATCTCATCACACTCGGCTTCAGTGCAAGGATATACATCATCAATAAGAACTGTCTCGCCTTTCTTATCCTCTTCCGTCAAGTGGCTACTCGTCGTCATCGCCGCATCTAATAGGCAATAGGCTTCCTCGTTGGCTTGGTTATTGACTTTGGCTTCGTTCAAATCTTCTTCTGTAAAAGAGACATAGCCTTTTTCATGGGTTTGCTGATTCTTAGCAATTCGATCTTTTAAGAATGACATAGTTGTAAAGATTTTATAATTGGTGATTTGTTATTGGTAATTCCTTATAGTAATTTTTGCGCGCGTGCGCGAAAGGATTCAACCTTGGCGGCAAACTCACCGGGAGCCACCGATTCGGCATCGCGAATAAGAGTTGCCCAAGCACGTTTGGTTTCCTCCGTTTGATGTTCGGCGGCTTGTCCTTTGAGTTCTGACACAAACTCACGTTGGCTTATGGTATTATTCTCTAACATCTTCTGTTGACTAATATAGGCTGCATCGTGACGACCCATGATGGCAGCGAAAACGAACCAAAGTACGGTAAGACAGGAAATGACCAACATATAGATAGTATCGGCATTCTCCCCCATCTTAGAACGAAGGAAATAAAAAGCAACTATCCATACAAGGGTTATTCCAACATATATAACCGTTCCTGTACCGGAGAAAAGACGCAAAGCATTTGTTTGCTCTTCTGTCCATTGAATGCCTAACTTATCCCATTTGAGCCAAATAAAGAATACCATCTCTAACGCAAAGACCCAAGCCATTGTAACCCAATAGACTATAGGTGCCTCTGCTGGTCTTAACAAAATAAAACCAAGCAAGGTGACAGCTATCACTAAGATAGGTGTCAGAAGTGTATAAAGCGGATTTTTCATAATCGTACGTTTTATAGAATTAAACAGTAGGCGGTGTCGGCGGCACGGGTGGCGTCGGAGGCGTCGGTGCTGCAAATAGTCCATTGAGTTCGGGTAACGTAGAAGCGGCTGCCCATTGAGGCATGCCGGCTTTCCAAACAAGCGTAGCAGGGGTGAGTTGACCTTGTGCCACCAATTGGCTCAGTCCGTTCATATCAAATGGACCTGCTTGTTGGTTGTTGATGAACACAAACATTTGTACCGCCTGTGGCATAGGAGGAGGTGCCATCTGCGGTTGTGCGTTCATAGCACCTTGTGCCATCTGTCCCATTGCACCACCCATGGCACCACCGATACCGAATCCCATTCCAAGACCCATGCCGGCACCCATCACTTGACCTGCACCACCTTCGTTACCGGCAGCGGTCTGCATAACGTCGAACTGACGCTCTTGCTGGTAGTTATAACCCTCGCGTTGACGTTTACGAGCCAAAGCGCGGCTCTCCAAATCCATCGCACCGGCTTCTGTTTGTGCCTCTAAAATCTTTTGATAATTGGGGTCACTCTCAATGGGGTTGATACCCTCTACATCGAACTTAGTGAGTTCAATACCATATTCTTCGAGGTATTCGTTAATCTCGTTTTTCGCATAGTCTGCCACCTCAACAAGGTAGTTATTTACCTCGGTGATACTCACTTTGCGTTGACTGAAGAACTTACTCAATGTCGGAGTAACACGTTGGCTAATAGCCGAGGCAAACTCTTTAGCAAAATCATCTAACCAAATCTCGTGCTCCGTGCTACTATACTCACGAATGAAAGCAATAGCGTTAGTAATACGGAACTCATAACTTCCGTAGGCTCCTACTTTGATGGTAATACCCTCATCTGATAAGGTATAATCGCGAATCGTGAGCCCTACACCCCACCCCGCATCATCACCGGCGAAACGTTGACGTTTGGTGCTAACGCAGAAAAGCGTTGTCTTAAAAGCAGAACCTCCACCAAAGGGAATGTTCATAATCTTTTCCAAGAAAGGAACATTATTGGTGGTTAGCGTGTGACTACCCGGAAGGAAAGTGTCGGAATACATTCCTTCGGACATAAATACCATTTGTTGTCCCTCTTGTACTGTTACTTTCGCGCAAGTACTCAAGTTATCGTAAGGATAACGTTGAAGCAGACAACCTTTCTCCAGATTGACAAAGACATTGTCAATGAATCCGGTTCGTTCAGTGCCTTGACCATCAAAGGTCTGCCCGTCTGTGCGGGGCTTATTAAAGTTAAAGAGTCCCATAGAGCATCAGAATTGGTGAATGATGAATTGATGAATGATGTATTGATGAATTAGAAGTTTGCCTTGCTAATCTCGAAGTATGCTTGTGGATGAGCGCAAACAGGGCATTCTTGAGGAGCCTCAGTACCCACTACGATATGACCGCAGTTACGGCACTCCCATACTTTCACTTCACTGCGTTTGAACACTTCCTTCATCTCGATGTTCTTGAGCAAAGCGCGATAACGCTCTTCGTGACGTTTCTCGATAGCAGCTACACCACGGAAACGCTCTGCCAACTCTGCAAAGCCTTCTTTCTCAGCGGTCTCAGCGAAACCTTTGTACATATCCGTCCACTCGTAGTTCTCACCATTAGCAGCCGCTGCGAGGTTCTCGACAGTACCCGATACAGAACCGCCGTTGAGCTCTTTAAACCAGAGTTTAGCGTGCTCTTTCTCGTTGTTAGCTGTTTCCTCAAAGATAGCAGCGATTTGTTCAAAACCGTCCTTTTTTGCTTTCGATGCAAAATAGGTGTACTTGTTGCGAGCCATAGACTCACCTGCAAAAGCAGTCTCCAGGTTTTTCTCGGTCTGGGTGCCGGCATACTTGTTAGCCATAATGATAAAAATTGAATTTAAGATTTTTTGATAAACCGAATTTGGGTGCAAAGATACAACTTTTTTTTGACATATACAAGATATTGACGCACTTTTTTTGAAAAAAAACATAAAGTTATAAAAAAATTTGCGTATATCAAAAAAAAACACTAACTTTGCAGGTCGAATTGAAAATTATCATTTAATCTATTAAAATTATACAAACAAATGGACAACAAGAAAAGAGTTTACACCTTCGGTAACGGAAAAGCAGAAGGTAATGCCCAGATGCGCGAGCAACTGGGCGGTAAGGGCGCAAACTGCGCTGAGATGAACCTTGTTGGTGTTCCTGTTCCTCCCGGATTCACGATCACCACAGATGTATGTAACGAGTACTATCAAGTAGGTCAAGAGAAGATCATGGAGTTGCTCAACGACGACGTAATGGCTGCTGTTAAGCACATTGAGACGTTGATGAACTGCAAGTTCGGTGACCCGAAGAACCCATTATTAGTCAGCGTACGTTCGGGTGCCCGCGCATCTATGCCCGGCATGATGGATACCATCCTGAACCTCGGTTTGAACGATGTAGTAGCAGAAGGAATGGTAGCTAAGACGAACAACCCTCACTTCGTTTACGATAGTTATCGCCGTTTCGTACAAATGTACGGTGACGTTGTTCTTGGCATGAAGCCCGTGAACAAAACGGATATCGATCCTTTCGAGAAGATCATTGAAGAGGTTAAGGCTATCCGTGGTGTGAAACTGGATAAAGACCTCAATGTAGATGAGCTTAAGTTACTGGTAGCTCGTTTCAAGACGGCTATTAAGGAAGGTACGGGTAACGATTTCCCAACCGATCCTATCGAGCAACTCTGGGGCGCTATCTGCGCTGTATTCCGTTCTTGGATGAACGAGCGCGCTATCCTCTATCGTAAGATGGAAGGTATTCCAGACGAATGGGGAACCGCTGTAAGCGTAATGGCAATGGTATTCGGTAACATGGGTGAGACCTCCGCTACCGGTGTTTGCTTCAGCCGTGACGCCGCTACGGGTGAGAACCTGTTCAATGGTGAGTACCTTGTTAACGCACAAGGTGAGGACGTTGTTGCCGGTATTCGTACTCCTCAACAAATCACCCTCGAAGGCAGCCGCCGTTGGGCTAAGCTGCAAGGTATCTCCGAAGAGGAGCGTGCCGCTAAGTATCCTTCTATGGAAGAGGCAATGCCTGAGCTCTACAAAGAGTTGAACGGTATTCAACAAAAACTGCAAGCGCACTATCGCGACATGCAGGATATGGAGTTCACCGTACAAGAAGGCAAACTGTGGTTCTTGCAGACTCGTAACGGTAAGCGTACCGGTACGGCTATGGTTAAGATTGCCATGGATCTCGTTCGCGAAGGCATCATCACCGAGAAAGAGGCTATCATGCGTTGCGAGCCTCAGAAGTTGGATGAACTACTCCACCCCGTATTTGATAAAGAGGCTTTGAAGAAAGCGAAAGTGATTACGCAAGGTCTGCCCGCTTCTCCGGGTGCAGCTTGTGGTCAGATTGTTTTCCACGCTGATGATGCACAAGAATGGCACAAGAACGGTCATAAGGTAATCATGGTTCGTTTGGAGACCAGTCCTGAAGACTTAGCCGGTATGGCAAGTGCTGAAGGTATCTTGACCGCACGTGGTGGTATGACCTCTCACGCTGCCGTCGTAGCACGTGGTATGGGTAAATGCTGCGTATCGGGTGCAGGTGCTATCGTAGTTGATTATAAGGCTAAGACCGTCACGATTGAAGGCGTAGCTTATAAAGAAGGCGATTATATCAGTTTGAACGGTTCGACCGGTCAAGTCTATGCCGGTGAGATTCCCACGAAGGCTGCAGAACTCAGCGGTGACTTCAAGGCATTGATGGACCTCTGCGACAAATATACACGTCTGCAAGTTCGTACGAACGCAGATACTCCTCACGACGCAGCCGTAGCTCGTGCCTTTGGTGCTAAGGGTATCGGTTTGACCCGTACGGAGCACATGTTCTTCGAGGATAAGAAGATCTTGGCTATGCGTGAAATGATTTTGGCTAAGGATGTTGAAGGTCGTGAGAAAGCACTGGCTAAGTTACTGCCTTATCAAAAGGCTGACTTCAAGGGTATCCTTGAGGCTATGGACGGCTGCCCTGTGAATATCCGTCTGCTCGATCCTCCTTTGCACGAGTTCGTTCCTCACGATTTAGCCGGTCAAGAGGCTATGGCTAAAGAGATGGGCGTAAGCGTACAAGAAATCCAACAACGCGTTAACTCGCTCGCTGAGAACAACCCGATGTTAGGTCACCGCGGTTGCCGTCTGGGTATCACCTTCCCCGAAATCACCGCTATGCAGACTCGCGCTATCCTCAGCGCTGCTTGCGAACTGAAGAAAGAGGGTAAGAACCCGATGCCGGAGATTATGGTTCCGCTGATTGGTATTCTGTACGAGCTCAAGCAACAAAAAGAGATTATCTTAAAAGTTGCGAAAGAAGTGATGGCTGAGTACGGTGTAGAGGTAGAGTTTGAGGTTGGTACGATGATTGAGATTCCTCGTGCTGCTCTGACCGCTGACCGCATTGCTACAGAAGCTCAATACTTCAGTTTCGGTACGAATGACTTGACGCAGATGACGTTCGGTTACAGCCGTGACGATATCGCATCGTTCTTGCCTGCATACTTAGATAAGAAGATCCTTAAAGTGGATCCGTTCCAAGTGCTTGATCAGAAAGGTGTTGGTCAACTCATTAAGATGGCGATTGAGAAAGGTCGCGCTATCCGTCCGGCATTGCGTACGGGTATCTGCGGTGAGCACGGTGGTGAACCGAGCAGTGTTAAGTTCTGTGCCCGCATCGGCATGAACTACGCTTCTTGCTCGCCGTTCCGCGTACCTATCGCTCGTCTGGCTGCTGCACAAGCTGCTGTAGAAGAGGCATAAGGCGCGCGCATACGCGATATATAATAATGTTAAGGAGAGTTCTCAAATACATTCGAGACAACGCCCTTTTGCAACCCCAAGACAAGGTGCTTGTTTGTGTGAGTGGCGGCGCGGATAGCGTCGCCCTCTTGGACGTACTACGTCGCGGAGGATACGAATGTATTGTGGCTCATTGTAATTTTCATCTTAGAGGAGCAGAGAGCGATCGGGACGAGCAATTCGTTCGGACGCTCTGTTCCGAGATGAAGGTTCGTTTACACGTCAAAGATTTTGACACTTTTTTATACGCGCGCGAACGTAACGTGAGCGTGGAATTAGCTGCGCGCGAGTTGCGATATACTTGGTTCGAACAGTTAACGAAAGAACTTGGCTGTCAAGCCATTGCAGTAGCGCATCATCAGAATGACCAAGCAGAGACGGTGATTATGAACCTCAGACGAGGAGCCGGCATCAAAGGCCTTTGCGGCATTTGGCCGGCAAGAGAGTGTAGAGTGGAGAGTGTAGAGTGTAGAGTAGTGGAAAGTGGTAAGGTGAGAGTTATTAGACCCCTACTCTGCACCACACACGATTATATCTGCCACTATTTGAAGGATATACGGCATATTGATTGGGTGGAAGACTCGACAAATAGCGACACTAAATATCGTCGCAATGCGATACGAGAGGAACTGAAAAGTTACACTAAAGCGGAGATTGAGCATATTGCCAAGACCGCGGAGATTATGCAACAGTTTGTGAAAGAGCACACAAAGCATTACGGGATTATCGGCAAACCGTTAGAGCACTCATTCTCGAAGCAATGGTTTACGGAGTTCTTTGAAAGGGAACATATTTTGGCGGATTATTCAGAGTTTAGAGTGGAGAGTTTAGAGTGTAGAGTAGTCGATAGTTTAAAGTTAGAGGGATACAATGTGACGTATCCGTATAAGGAGGAGATCATGTCGCATTTGGAGCAGGTAGATGAGATAGCGAAGAAGATTGGGGCGGTGAACGTAGTCAAAGGAAAGAAAGGCTACAACACCGATTGGATTGGATTTACAAAGGCGATTAAGCCCTTGTTAACGAAGTTAGACAAGAAAGCACTTATTCTCGGCACCGGCGGAGCCGCCAAAGCCGTGAATTTTGCGCTACATCGATTAGGAATAAAAACGCAATTCGTCTCTCGGGACGCAAGCAAGGGACTTCCCTACTCTGCTCTAACCGAGGAGACAATGCACGAATATACGATAATTGTTAACTGTACGCCGTTGGGAATGTACCCAAATACAGAGGCTTGTCCGACAATTCCGTACGAGTTTATCAGTTCGGCACACATTTTGTTCGATTGTATTTATAACCCTGCTGAAACGCTCTTCCTGCGTCAAGGAAAAGAGCGCGGAGCAAGGATAAGCAACGGACTCAATATGTTAGAGGAACAAGCCAAAGCGGCGTGGGAGATTTGGAGAATATGAAGAAAATATTGATTATATTGTTTTTAGGATTAGCCGTTACGATGAGCGGCCAAGAACTGAAGTGTAATGTGACGCTGAACTACGACGCCGTTCAAAGCGCAAACGCAGCAACGATGGATCATCTGAAGCAGTCGATATCGGAGTTTATGAACACTATGCACTGGACCTCGATGACGTTTGCCGAAAACGAACGTATTGATTGTAACCTAATGCTTATCGTTCACTCGGTAGGTGAGGATAACCTCTACACCTGCGACTTGCAGTTGCAAAGTAACCGTCCCGTGTATGGCACGACCTACAACTCGCCCATCGTTAATTTTAAGGACGTCAATTTCAGTTTTATGTATCAGGACTATGACCAGATACTGTTTGACCAATCGAATTACACCTCAAACTTAGCGGCACTATTAGGTTACTACGCCTATCTGATTATCGGTTACGACTGCGATACGTACGAGAAATTTAGCGGTACACCCTATTTCCAGATTTGCGAACAGATCTGTTCACGTTGCCAAGGTTCATCCATGGCTGATGGCGAACAAAAAGGCTGGAAAGCGTTTGACAGCAACCGCAACCGCTATGCGTTAACGAATAATCTCATGGACGATGCCTTCAAGCCCTATCGGGAGTTTTTATACACCTACCATCGCTTAGGCTTAGACGAGATGAGCGCCAACGTAGCTAATGGTCGTGCTCGTATTGCCAAAGATATCAATGTGCTCCGTGAGGTCAACCGTTCGCGTCCTGCCACCTACGCTATCAACACGTTCTTGGATGCCAAAGCGGACGAGTTAGTGAATATCTTCTCGCAAGGAACGAAGGAGGAGAAACAGCAGGTCTATGACGTGCTGACCGCCATTGATCCTACTCGTTCAGAGTTATATGATAAAATGATGAAGTAATCGTGCCCTTGTGGCTAAGAAATGATCGCCCGTTGGGCTAATTGATGAATTGATATGCTGACGCATTTATACATAAAAAACTATGCGCTGATATCCAACTTGGATATCGACTTTATAGAAGGCTTCTCGGTTCTAACGGGTGAGACGGGTGCCGGTAAGAGTATTATCTTAGGAGCCCTATCGCTCGTGATGGGTGGTCGTGCCGATACCAAGACCATCACCGAAGGCGAGTCGCATTGCGTGATAGAAGCGACTTTTGCCGATGGAGACCAAGAGGTTATTATCCGTCGCGAACTCAATGCTAATGGGCGTTCCCGCTCGTTGGTAAACGACGAGGTAGTGACCCAAGCCGAACTCAAAGCCCTTGCCCATCGTTTGGTGGATATCCACTCGCAACACGAAAACCTGCTGCTCAATGATGACAGTTTTCAGTTAGGTATAGTCGATGCAATTGCCCAAAATGAGGCAGAACGCGGAACCTATACTGAGGCATACGAAACCTATATACACGCCAAACAAGCATTGGAGGACCTAAAAGCGTTGGCGGCTAAGTCGTCCCAAGACCAAGATTATCTTAGCTTCCAACTCAATCAACTACAAGAAGCCCATCTTCAGTCGGGTGAGGAGCAAGAACTGGAGACAGAGCAATATCAGTTATCCCACGCCGACCAGATACAGCAAGCCTTGCAAGAGGCTACCTATCAACTGAATGATAGCGAACCTAATATCATCCAAATGCTGCATTCGATGGATGTGAGTGACGCCTCGGAGGAGTTGCAAGAGCGTATTCGTAGCGTCGAGATTGAACTCAAAGACATTGCTGCCGAGAGTTCGCGTTTGGCTGAGAGCATAGAAGCCGACCCTGCTCGCTTGCAAGCCGTGGAGGAGCGGATAGACCTTATCAACAGCCTGCTCAAAAAACACCATGTGCAAACAGTCGATGAACTGCTTGCTATCCAACACGAGTTAGAAGAACAATGCAATCGTTTTGACCATTTCGACGAGGATATAGCGCGATTAGAGAAAGAGGTGGCAGACTTCCGCCTACGGGCTGTAGAGGCGAGCAAGAACCTGTCAAAAACCCGTAAAGCAGTGCGCGATGACATTGTTCAGTCCATGACGCAGATGCTCACACAGTTGGGTATTGCTCACGCCAAAGTGGATATCGCATACAACCTCCTGCCCGACCTCTCTCCGACGGGACAAGACGATGTGCAGTTCTTGTTTGCGGCGAACCTCAACCAGTCCTTGCGTAAGGTGAGCGAAGTAGCCAGTGGTGGTGAGATGGCGCGAATCATGCTGTCTATCAAAGCATTGATAGCCTCCACGACAGGACTGCCGACGATTATCTTCGACGAGATAGACACGGGTGTGAGTGGTGCGGTAGCCGTTCAGATGGGCAAGATCATGGAGAAGATGGCTGCCTCACGACAGATCATCGCTATCACTCACAATCCGCAGATTACGGTTCAAGCCGATACGCAGTTCCTTGTGTATAAGCAGGACGAGAACAACCACACCGAAACGCATATTCGTCAACTGACCGCTGACGAACGACAACAATACATAGACCAATATTATGCTACCATTAGCCGAGCGATTGCGTCCAAAGACGCTGAATGAATACATAGGACAGAAACACTTGGTCGGTCAAGGTGCCGTCCTTCGACAGATGATTGAGAGTCATCGTCTGACTTCGTTTATTCTGTGGGGACCTCCGGGTGTGGGTAAGACGACCCTTGCCAAGATTATCGCGCACGAACTCGAATGTCCGTTCTATACGTTATCGGCTGTGACGAGCGGTGTAAAAGAAGTGCGCGAAGTCATCGAACAAGCCAAGAAAGCCGCTCGCCTGCAAGGCGGACTCTTTGCCGATGCGGATACACAGAAAGGGGCTTCCCCTATCCTCTTTATTGACGAGATACATCGGTTTAGCAAATCCCAACAAGATAGTCTCTTAGGGGCAGTGGAGGCGGGAACAATCACACTGATAGGCGCCACCACCGAGAACCCTTCATTTGAGGTCATCAACCCCCTACTCTCGCGTTGCCAAGTGTATGTGCTTAAGTCGCTTGACAAAGCGGACCTACTGGAACTCTTAAATCGCGCCTTGACACAGGACGAGTACCTCAAATCGAGGAAGATTGAGGTCAAAGAGACGGATAGCCTACTGCGCTATAGCGGGGGCGATGCACGGAAACTGCTCAATATCCTTGAACTCGTTTCCGGAACATCCTCAGAGTCCGGAAAATCCGGTTTAGTAATCGACAACGATACCGTGACGAAGGTGCTCCAGCAGAATCCCGTGGCATACGACAAAGATGGGGAGTTGCATTACGATATCATCTCGGCGTTTATCAAGTCTATTCGCGGTAGCGACCCGGACGCGGCTATCTATTGGTTAGCCCGAATGGTGGCAGCCGGTGAAGATCCGGCATTCATTGCTCGCCGATTGGTTATCTCCGCAAGCGAGGATATCGGTTTAGCCAATCCTAACGCGATGTTAGTAGCCAATGCCTGCTTTGATACGTTGCAGAAGATCGGTTGGCCCGAAGGACGTATCCCATTGGCTTTGGCAACCATCTATCTCGCTACCTCACAAAAGAGTAACTCCGCCTATCTCGCGATAGATAAGGCGTTAGGCGAAGTGGAACAAAGCGGTAACCAACCCGTACCGTTGCACTTGCGCAATGCTCCCACCAAACTCATGGAGGAGTTAGGCTACCACGAGGGATATCAGTATGCCCACGATTTCCCGAACCATTTTGTTAAACAACAATACATGCCCGACGAATTAGTGGGCAAACAGTTCTGGAAACCGCAAGGCAATCCGCAAGAGCAGAAGATGATTGAGTGGATGAAACACCTTTGGAATTGAATGGCAGGAATATACGTACATATACCGTTTTGCGTGAGTCGCTGTGCGTATTGCGACTTCTTCTCGACGACCCTGTTAGAGAAACGCTCCGCGTATGTGCAAGCCCTCCTACAAGAGTGGAACGAGCGGCAAGACTACCTGCAAGGCGAGCCTGTCCGCACCATCTACCTTGGCGGAGGAACCCCATCGGCATTGAAGATGGACGATCTAAGACAGATATTAGAAGCACTCCCCACCCGCACGGCACAAGAGATAACGATGGAAGCCAATCCGGGGGATTTGGACTTTGACAAACTGCAAGAGATAAGAGCCTTAGGGGTCAATCGGCTGAGTATCGGCATTCAGTGTTTTGACGATAAGATGCTCCAACGTATTGGTCGTCGTCACACTGCCAAACAGGCGATAGAAGCCGTACAGATGGCGCAACGCGTAGGTTTTGATAACCTATCCATTGATCTCATCTATGGCCTTCCCGAACAGACGCTCGCCCATTGGCAAGAACAAGTAGCAACAGCACTGCAATTGGGTGTGCAACATATATCGACCTATTGTTTGTCCATTGAGCCTTCGACGACCCTACGGCAACAGCTCCGTGCGGGTATAATCAAGGAAGTAGATGAGGACACCGAAAATAGCATGTACGACTACATCTGCGAGCAAGCGCAATCGAAGGGGTTCGTACATTACGAAATAAGTAACTTCGCACTTCCAAACTTCGAATCCAAACACAACTCCTCCTATTGGGACGGCACGCCTTACTTGGGTTTGGGAGCCGGAGCGCATAGCTACGACGGACACTCACGGCAGTGGAATATACCGAACTTAGAGCAGTATATACAGGAGCGCCTATTCGAGAAAGAAGAGTTGACTGAGACGGATATCTATAACGAAAAGATTATGCTATCCTTGCGCACTGCCAAAGGGCTAAGCGCGGACATCGTCAACGAACAACAGATACGCCCATGGATAGAACGCGGATGTATCGTAAAGAAAAACAATGCGTACGTCGCCACCCAAGCGGGACAACATATATTAAACACGATAATTGAATCATTGATAATATGAAAAAAAACATTAACCGAGCTCCTTTCCTGAAATGGTTTTGGGGTATTTTTGCTGGAGGATGTGTCCTCGTCTTCCTAATTTTCTTAGGCATAGCCAAAGGTTGGTTAGGCTATCTACCACCATTGGACGAGATGCAGAATCCAAAGAACCAATACGCGTCGGAGATTTTTTCTTCAGACATGAAATCGTTAGGACGATATTACATCAACGAGAACCGCGTGGGTGTGCAGTATGCCGATCTAAACGAGGACCTAATCAACGCACTCGTTGCTACGGAGGATATTCGTTTCTACAAGCATTCGGGTATTGACGGCAAGTCCATCGTTCGCGCATTGCTGAAGTTAGGTCGCGCCGGAGGAGGTAGTACCCTCACCCAACAACTGGCTAAACAACTATGGTCACCACGTGTCAATAACATCGTAGAACGTGCTATGCAGAAACCCATCGAATGGGTCATCGCTGCGCAGCTGGAACGCCTCTATTCCAAGGACGAGATACTGCTTATGTACCTCAACCAATTCGACTTCCTTTACAACGCTGTCGGTATCAAGTCTGCCGCACAAGTGTATTTCTCCACTACACCCAAAGACCTCAAATTAGAGGAATCGGCTATGCTCGTCGGCATGTGTAAGAACCCGTCTCTGTACAATCCCATTCGCTATCCGGAGCGCACGCAGGCTCGGCGAAACGTGGTCTTAGACCAGATGTGCAAATACGAATTTATCACCGAACAAGTGCGCGACTCCTTGCAGGCTATCCCTATTCAGATTCATTATCAGTCGGTTGATCATAGGCAAGGAGCGGCTCCTTACTTCCGCGAATATCTGCGTCTTACACTCACCGCCAAGAAACCCAACAAGAACTCCTATCCGGCTTGGAACGCCTTACAATACGCCATTGATAGTGCCGAATGGGAAAGAAATCCTCTCTACGGTTTCTGCAACAAGAACACCAAGCCTGATGGCAGTCATTACGACCTCTACAAAGATGGATTACGCATCTATACCACCATCGACTCGCGTATGCAACGCTACGCCGAAGAAGCCGTGGACGAGCATATACAGTATATGCAGCAGCTCTTCTTCAAAGAGAAACGCAGGCAACCGAATGCGCCTTTCTCCATTGACTTGACAAAAGAGGAAGTCGATATGATCATGAACCGCGCCATGCGTCAAACCGACCGTTGGCGTA
>JAKSNE010000001.1 GCA_024400135.1 Paludibacteraceae bacterium | reverse complement strand
AAGCCGATATTGATGTTCTCGTTAATGAGGGCGGTTTGGTTATTTGCGGTAATGGCTTGACTATCAAAGGTGTTGAATTATGTTCAGCTATTGTCGTTGATTGCGAACAGGCTTGGGCCGGTGAAACCGCCATTTCTTGGAATCCTTCTACTGCTATGGGCGACCTCTCATGGGGTGGTTACGATTGGACGAAGGCTACTGTCGGTACACTTGTCACTGCTTATTTTGCTAAGACGGAAGGTGCTGAATATACGAACCTTCGCTTCGGTAATGGTTCTTGGGCTGCTCTGCCTACGACTTTAGCTGATCCTGCTTCTTCTGAAGACGGAACCTATGGTGGTTTGGACGAAAAGACCTCTATGTCTATTATCTTGTCGCAAGCCGATATTGATGTTCTCGTTAATGAGGGCGGTTTGGTTATTTGCGGTAATGGCTTGACTATCAAAGGCGTTGATGTTTGCTTCCCGCATCAAGACGGACCTTCCGTAGAGTGCTTCGAAATCGTTGAAGAAGCCTTCAACCCATTAGACGAGAATGCTACTTACGTAAATGATACGATTTATTTTGCAGCTGCTAACAGCGCAATGAATATGTGGTTAGGCGGTATCGACCTGAATGAGTTGAATACCTTAACGATTGAGTATGAGGCTACTACCGACTTCCAAGTGCTGTTGCAAGACGCACAAGGCGAGGAGCAATTCGTAGCTGATGCTGATACGAACATCGTTGTTTACCACTATCTGGCTAATGTCGATATGGCAAAATTGATGCAATTCATCTTCGTTGCTCAAGAGGTTGGTTCGGTTAAACTTAATAGCATCTGTTTCAGCCAAGTTGAATATCCGACCTATTACTTAGGTAACAAGTGGGATGGCGCAGAAGAAGTATCGTTCCGCGAGATGAGTACCGACAACCACGGTGATTGGACAATTACCGGTGTTCTTGGTAGCAATGAGGTATTACTCGCCTTTGAGGCTGAACCAAAAGAGACGGTTGCTTACAAGATCAGCGAGATTGCTGAAATCACCGGTAAAGAACTGCTCGTAGGTGATGAGGTTGAGTTCAATTGTTTCGAGTTCCTTGGCAACACTTTTACTGCTAAAGTTCTTGCTCGTCCTACCTATGTTAAACATCCGTGGGAGAGCGGCGAATGGACTTGGGCTATGATGACCCGCAACGAGGAACTCCATCAATGGGAATATGTTGGTATTTGGGGCGGTCAAGGCTTCAATATCAATGCTGCCGGTCCATACGACAATGGTGCTTTATGGTTCGCTGCTAATAGTGCTGATGTCACTTATATCTCTCCGGAAGGTGAGGAAATGCCCGAACCTGCAGTAGGAACGGAAGTTACCATCTGCTATCAAGACAATGATACGAAAGCAGGTGTTCGTTACGAAATACCTACCGGTTTGAACTCCATTAAGGATGGCGCACAAGCTATTAAATTAATGGAGAATGGTCAAATGTTTATTATCCGCGACGGCAAAACCTACAACATCGTAGGCGCGTGCGTGCGTAATAAGTAAATAGGAATAACTTTAAATATTAAGCCACATGTTAAAAGCAAAATCTATGGCTATCCGAGTTTCTACATTGTTAGCGGCACTTTTCTTGCCGCTAGCCATGTGGGCTCAGGTAACAGTGACCGGTCTGGTCACAGAACAAACGGGTGATCCCGTTATTGGAGCCACCGTTATGGAGAAGGGTACGCAAAACGGAACCGTAACGGATTTTGACGGAAACTTTGCTCTTGAAGTAAAAGACGCAAATGCAGTTCTCGTCTTCTCTTATGTGGGTTTAACCACCCAAGAAATTGAAGTAAAAGGTAAAACGAGCCTCAAGGTTGAGCTTTCCGCTAATACGGAGGTGCTGGATGAGGTTGTAGTAGTAGGTTATGGTACGGCAAAGAAGAGTGACTTAGCCGGTGCTTCGCAGACCTTGGACGCTAAGGCATTCGCTGACCCGTCGGTTACGAACATTGACCAAGCGTTAGCAGGTCGTGTTACCGGTGTTAGCTCTGTACAAACCAGTGGTGCCCCGGGTTCCGCTTCGTCCGTACGCGTTCGTGGTATCGCTACCATCAATGCCGGTGCTGAGCCTCTGTACGTTATCGATGGTGTTATCTACCAATCCACCGGTTCGTCCGGTGCCGACTTCGGTTTAGGTGATGCTCTTGGTAATGGTGCCGTTTCGACTATCTCTCCGCTGTCCTCGATTAACCCTCAGGATATTGAGTCTATGGAAGTATTGAAGGACGCTTCGGCTACCGCCATCTATGGTGCCCAAGGTTCTAACGGTGTCATCCTCATTACCACCAAACACGGTAAAGAAGGTGAAGCTAAATTCCAATATGACGGTCAAGTAACTTGGAACAAACAAACCAAACGTCTCAATATGTTGAACCTCCGCGACTTCGCCGGATTCTACAACGACTTGGTTGACCAAGGTGAGATCTACGCTGCAAGCCGCGATCAAGCTTATTCCGATCCTTCTGTTCTCGGTTTAGGTACGAACTGGCAAGACGCTGTCTTCCAAACCGGTTTCCAACACCAGCATCAACTCTCCGCTCAAGGCGGTACGGATAAAATCCACTACTATGTAGCCGGTGGTTTTATGGACCAGAAAGGTACCATTATCGGTTCCGAGTTCCAACGTATTAACCTACGTGCTAACATCGACGCTCAACTGCGTAAATGGTTAAAGATGGGTGTCAACGTAGCTTACGCTAACACCAGTGATGACCTGAAGTTGGCTGATGGTGAAGAAGGTTTGATTACTTACTCTCTGACTACGCCTCCTGATATTCCAATTTACAATATTGATGGTGGATATTCTGTAGTTGCTAAGGAAGGATTTACCAATCCTAACCCCATTGCATTGGCAGAGTACAATACGATTACGCTGAAACGTCATAAACTGAATGGTAACCTATTCTTTGACGTTACGTTCTACCCGGGTTTGGTATGGCACACAGAGTTCGGTTATGACCTGAACTGGAGCCAAGGTGAGACCTATAAGCCGATGATTAACTTAGGTACTTGGAGCCGTCCAAGTAATGAGAGCCGTAAGCAAGATAACAGCAGCACATTTATTAGCTTCAAGAACTTCTTGACTTACAATGGAAGCTTCGGTAAAGAGAAAAACCACAACGTAGGTGCGATGGTCGGTCAAGAAATGTGGGTAAGCCGTTGGGACTATAAAGGTATGATGAATACCGGTCTGCCGAGTGATGTGGTTCATAACCCATCGTTAGGTACGGGTGATCCTCAAATCTTCAGTGGATTTGGTAGCGCTTCGATGGCGTCTTTCTTCGTTCGTGCTAATTACAACTACGCTTCTCGTTATCTGTTAACTTACACCTTCCGTTATGATGGTAGTTCGAACTTCGGTCCTAACAAACGTTGGGCTCCGTTCCACTCTGTAGCCGTTGCATGGCGCTTCAGTGAGGAGAACTTCATGAAGGAAGCTCGTGATAAAGGTATCTTAACCAATGGTAAGATCCGTTTCGGTTGGGGACAAACGGGTAACTCGAACATCGGTGGTTACAAGTGGGGTTCGGCTATGAGCACCATGGCAACCGACCTCGGTTTGAGCTATCGTCCGGCTAACTTGAAGAACTTGGATATCAAGTGGGAGACTCAAGAGCAATTCAATATCGGTATCGACTTGAACTTCTTGTGGGATCGCTTGAACTTAGTTGTTGACCTGTATCAAAAGAACAGTAAAGACATGTTGATGCAACTCGTATTGCCCTCTATCATGGGTACATCGGGTAACGCATCGTCCGCTTTGGCTGCTCCATACGGTAACTATGGTGACATCCGCAACCGCGGTATTGAAATCGCCCTCAACACCAAACCCGTTGACGTAGCCGGTTTCAGTTGGAATAGCGATGTATCGATGAGCTTCAACCAAAACAAACTCTTATCGTTGAGCAACTCCACCGCATTGGTTGGTTATGGTCAATGGACTGACGTGGTAAGCCGTACCGAAGTAGGTCAAAGCTTGTATAACTTCTACGGATACGTTGTAGAGGGCGTTTACCAAGACTTCAACGACATTCTGAACTCTCCGGTAAATATGTTACAAAAGAACAATCCTATTGTAACCAATGCCGATGGTTCGAAATCTTGGAGCACGGATCCTACCAAGTATAGCCGCGCTAATACCACCTTCGTAGGTGATATCAAGTATAAGGATGTCAATGGTGATGGCGTGATTGATGAAAACGATAAGACGAACATCGGTAGCCCGCTGCCCGTTATGACGTTTGGTTGGAACAACACCTTCCGTTATAAAGGTTTAGAGGTTATCCTGTTCTTCAACGGTAGTGTAGGTAACAAAGTGGGTAACTACACCGCAATGAAGCTTACGCACATGAATTCGGCTTGGACGAACCAAACATCTGCGGTTAATGATCGCGCTCGCTTAGGTGCTATCACTTCCGGTCAAGCTGACTGGTACGAGCATATTGATAACGTACACGTAACGAATCCGAATGCAACGCTGCCTCGTGCTTCTATCAATGACCCGAACGACAACGACGCTTGGTCAAGTCGTTATATCGAGGATGGTTCCTATCTGCGTCTGAAGACCTTAACGGTAGCTTATACCTTTGGTAAGAAGATGTTCAAGAACAAGATTGATCACCTCCGTCTATCGGTTACCGGTAACAACCTGTTCACCGCTACCAAATATACGGGCTATGATCCTGAAGTTGGTGCATCCACAACGAGTGCCAACGTAATGGGCTTAGATAACGGCCGTTATCCTTCGCCTATGTCCTGGACAGTTGGTTTAAGTATTGGCTTATAATGTGTTGAGATTATGAAAAACAAATATTTAGTATTAGCGCTTAGCATGATCTTCATGCTTCCCTCTTGCGAGACTTTCTTAAATCGTCCCGCTGAGGATAGTTATAATACGGATAACTACTACACTTCGGATGCTGCTTGTATCTCGGGTGTGAATTATCTGTACAACTCGCCCTGGTATGATTTCCAACGTGGTTTCATTAAAGTAGGTGAGGTTTTCTCCGGTAATATGTATTGGGGCAGTTGTCCTTATCTGAACTTCTCCGTTAACGGTACGGATGTGGACTTGGTGAATATGTCTTATTCTCTTTGGGCTGAGATTGCTCACTGCTCGACCGTTTATGAATCGTTGAAGAATGCGCAAGGTTGCTCTCAATCTGTTGTAAACCAATGCATGGGCGAATGCTTAGCTTGGAAAGCAATGGCTTATTTCTACCTTGTTCGTTCGTTCGGTGAGGTGCCTATTATCCATAGTAACTCTGAGTCTTTGGCTAAAGCAGACTACAATGAGCTAAAGAAAGTGCAAAAAGCAGACGTGTATGAGTATATCATCATGACGCTTGAAAAAGCCATTGAACTGCTCCCTGCACAAGGTGCAGCCGGTCGTATTGACCAATACTGCGCTAAAGGCTTATTGGCAAAGGTTTATCTGACCAAAGCCGGTTTGAGTGGTTCTCTTAATAACGAGGATTTGCAAAAGGCTTACGACTACGCTATCGACGTGAAGAACAACTCGGGTCGTACGTTGGAACCTAACTATGCTGACATCTTCTTGGGTCACTGCAATAAATGCTCCGAGAGCCTGTTCGCATGGCGTTGGACGGTAGGTTCGCAATGGACCAGCCAAAACACGCTGCAATCTGACCTTGGTATCGTCGGCTTTGATGAGTTTGGTGATACTTGGGGTGGCTGGGGTGGTCCTTCGGCTGACTTGATGGCTGCTTTTGGCGTAATCGAAATGACAGGCGAGAGTGGTGTAGATGCAGAAGTGGCTGCTTGGCCGGATCCTACGACCACTCCTCAATTAGACACTCGTCGTAAAGCAACCATGATGACTGCCGGTGACCATTATACCTATTTCTGGCGCGATAAGACTTATACCGGTCCTCACGCAAGTGGTAAGGGTGCAGGTTTTGACTACTTAGATGCTATCTATGATACCGAGGATGCTGCATACGGTAAGGCTTTCTCTGAGGGTCAATGCCAAGGTCCTTGCGGTAGTAACTGGGCTAAACACATGTATGGTGATAATGCTGACCACGTAGCTGAGACCGGTATCAGTGCCGCTCGTATGGCATACGCTTACGCAACGCATATTCTTCGTCTGGCTGACGTTTATCTGGTAGCTGCTGAGGCTTCTGTGCTGATGGGGAATGGTACAACTACGGATGCTGAGGCTCTCTCCGCGTTCAATAAAGTTCACCAACGTGCTATTCCGAGTGCTGCTGCTGTTGGTTCGTTAACGTTTGACCAAGTTTGGAAAGAGCGTCGTCTTGAGCTTGCCGGTGAAGGGGATCGTTGGTACGATTTCGTTCGTCGTGCTTATTACGATATGGATGCTTGCATCGCTGAGATTAAAGCACAATATCGTAACCAAATCTGGAACTGCGATGCTATGTTTAAGGCTTTCTGGTTGGCAGATCGTTCGGGTTGGTCCATGACTATCGATCCTGAAAAACCGATTGATTATAACAACGATGCTGCGGCTCCCAATGTGACTCCGGCGGTATTCACTTTGCCTTTCCCGAACGAGGATGTGGCTCTGAATCCTAACTTGAAGTCGGATGCACCCGCTATTCATGTAGATGTACGCACAACCTATCACTATTAATTTGTAAATAATATCATTATGAAAAATTATCTTATAATTGCTTTAGTAAGCGTGATGACGGTGTTTGCAGTTACTTCCTGCAAGGATCAGCCCAACGCTTTTGAGCTTACGGATGGCGTACCTACCATTAAGTACATCCGTCCGCAAAACGTAACCCAAAAAGACTCCCTGTTAACAGAAGCCAGTCTGGGTTCCGGATTAACGATTGTTGGTGAGAACTTAACAAGTATTAAGGAGTTGTATTTCAACGATAAGAAAGCGGTCCTCAATACCAGTTATATCACCTCTAACACGATGCTGGTAACCATTCCGAATGCTATTCCAAAGAACATAACGGATCAGATTATTATGATAACCAAGAGTGATGCGAAAGTTACATATCCTTTCCATGTAGTTGTACCCGGTCCTCAAGTAAGTGCTATGAAGAACGAGTATGCAGCTCCCGGTTCGTTGGCTATTATCACCGGTTTGTATTTCGAGAACAATGCTAATGATCCTTTGACCGTTTCCTTTATGGGTGAGGGTAGCACAGCTCCGCTTCCTGCAGAGGTTAAGAGCGTAACGGATAACGAGATCCAATTCATCGTTCCTGAAGGTGCTCCTGCAGGCCGTATCATGGTTCACACCGTCTTTGGTGAAAGCTTGTCTCGTTTCGTGTACAAGGATACCCGCGGTATCATTACCGACTTTGATGGTGCTGAAGATGGTGGTCAATTCTTGTGCTCGGAAAGTGGTGTTAAACCGCAAGGTTGGAACATCTCCGCTCAATATGCAACAGAGTTTGAGGGTATCCCGGGCGTTTCTGGTCGCTTCGTTATTATGGGCGATGGCGCATCTGAGTTGACCGGTGACGCATGGGCAGAGAACTTCAAGCTGCCTTTCTGGTGCGGTAACTGGAATGGTGATCCTATGTCTATTACCAAAGAAGAAGTAGGTGTTCCATTGCGTAACACACAAGAGAAAGGTTACTATGCTGATCCTTCCTCTATGTCCTTCAAGTTCGAAATCTGCATTCCGAAGAACAATCCTTGGTCTGCTGCTGCAATGCAAATCCTGTTTGTAAACAACCAGCAATGCGCTAACGATTCTTGGCAGAACAATAAATATATCCATACCTCTGCTGAAGAAGGCGGTCTGGACCTCTGCCGTGGCTTGTGGATTCCTTGGCAGGCTACCGGTTCGTTCGATACCAACGATGAGTGGATTACCGTTACGATACCTATCAGTGACTTTATCTACAATGCCGATGGTACGAAGGGTTCCGTTAAGATCAGTGAGGAAAGCTTTGACAGCTTTATCATCTGGCCTTGGAATGGTGGCGCTATGGGTACCGCTTGTAAGCCGGTGTTCTTGATGGATAACTTCCGTGTTGTTCCTAACTTATAATGTTTAACTATAAAGACTATATGTTATGAAAAGAAATATTATTATAGCATTTATTGCCATTGTTGCTCTATCCTTCTCTGCTTGCAAACAGCAGGGATTGGATACCAACCAATTTGGCAAAGACGTTAGTCTCAATGCCTTTGGTCCGTGCCCCGTTTTACGTGGCGACACTATCGTTGTGGTAGGTGCTCACATGGACAGAGTAAGCAAGGTTATTTTCCCCGTTGCTAACGAGGATGTACCCGGCTATTTAGCCATTGAGAGAAGCAGTTTTATTGCCTCCGAAACTCCTGAGGAGAAATTCTATATCAAGGTTCCGGAAAACGCTATTTCTTCTAAAATCGCGTTGGTAGCAGATAAAGATACCATCTGGTCTTCTACCGTTGTTTCGTATCTTGAGCAAGTAGAGATTAAGGGCATTAAACCCGAGACTCCTGTTACAGCAGGTGACATTGTTACCATTGAAGGTGAGTATATGTGGAACATCACTTCCGTTACTTTCGCCGGTGGTGTAACCATAGAGACTGCTGACTTCGTGAAAGTGGGACGTAAGTATGTTCAAGTAACTGTGCCTATCGAGGCTGTTAGCGGTAAGGTTACCTTGCTCGCCGGCGAAGATGAGTTCGAAGCAGGAGAGCTGGAGGTACACAATATCAGCATCAAAGAATTGAGTACTACCGAATCTGACTTTGGTGAGACCATCACCATTACCGGTGAATACTTCCAACTCGTTAAGAGCGTGGATGTACTCGGTATCAAAGAGGTTGAGTTCAAAGTAAACCAAGAGAATACTCAGATTCAAGTGGTTATTCCTGAAGACGCTGTTCCGGGTGTTATCTCGCTGAATTCGTATGCAGGATTATCTGTTAAGTCCGACACCATCAACCTGCCGATGATAGAGTATGAGTCTATCGGTCCGAAGGTGGAAGATTTGAAGGTGGGTGACGAGATCGTTATTACCGGTCAACGCTTTGACCGCGTTAAGTACATTGAGTTGCCGAGCGGTGAAATATTGGAGAACATCAAGTATGTGAAACAACAATATGAACTGAGCGCAGATGGTACCCAAATCTCCTTCAAGGTTGTCAGAGACCAAGGCGACGGTGGTGTAGTATTGGTACAAAATGCCAATTACAGTGTTAAATCTGCTGCGTTGAGTATGCACAAGGATTCGTACGACATCTTCTACGCTCCTGCGGGCGGATGGAATGTCAACACATGGGATCACAATATGGAGGTAGGTCCTAATAATCCTGATATCCAGGCTATCTTTATGAAGACTATCACCAAGCCCGGTAAGTTGACTATCAACTTCACGCTCAACGAAAATCCTGCCGGTGGTTATTGGAACCTCAAGTGCCAATGGTTAGACTGGGCAACCGCTCTCGGTAATGCTCCTGCTGACGGATTCGGACTTAGCGAGGGCGATAAGAGTGTTGCTATCCAGATTAGCCAAGCGGATATTGACTTCTTCACCACCACGGCCGTTGATAACCCGGGTTGGGTATTCTACGGAAATGAGGTGACGATCACTTCCTTCGAGTTCCATGGAGATGGCGATCCTACGATTGTCTGGAAAGATGAAGCTATTGCCGATGGCTGGGGTAACCAACCCGTATTCTTCTCTGATGGAGCAGCTGAACTGCTGAATGCAGGAATGACGGTAGGTAGCACTGTTTACTTCACCATCGAGAAGATCCGTCCGGACGAGTTTTATGCTTGTAAGATTACCGAAGGTCACTGGGGACCGTGCTTCGTCTTCTATTGCGATGATGAGAATACCTCTGAAGAATTTGTTCTTTGGAAGTTAGAAGAGCATAATAATATCTTGCCGTTGCAAATCACACAGGAAATTTACGACCAACTTGTCACCGTGCAAAATTGGGGTAATGCCTTCCTGCTCAACGCCAACAACGTGAAGTGCACCAAGGTTTCTATTAGTAATCCTCAATAATTGTTCGGAATATCCATACAAATTCAGGGGAAGTCGCAAGACCTCCCCTGTTTTTTGTGGGGGAATGATAGAGATTTCTGTGATTAAAATCGCTGGGGAATTGGGTGTTTTGGCAATATTATATTCTTCATTACACCATTGTAGCGTTACGCTGTGAAGCGTAATGGGTAGATGATACTAATTTATCTAAACGTTTGCAATAGTGCATTATATTTGCATATATGCAAAAGTTTTTGTAACTTTGTAGCCAAATTTGAATAATATTAAATGATTGTATGAAAAAGTTACTATTCGTTTTTATCGGGCTGGCACTCTTGTCTTGTAAACCCAAACCCGAAGAACCCTCTATTGTAGAGGATGTTAATGTGTCTGTTTCTTCCATCCAAGAGGGGGATACCCTTTTGGCAAGTGAAGTGAGCGGTCTGGTACTTACGTATTCTGCCAATGTACAAGTCGTGGCAGGCAAGTCCATTACGCTTAATGGACAACCTATCGTGCCTACCCGTGGAAACACGATGCGTGAGCTCGTCTTTCCTCTTGAATTGCAAGATAGCGTAGCTTATACGTTATCTATTGAAAAAGGCGCTATTGCCAATTCGAAAGATGCCAATCATATAGCTCCCGCTTATACGCTGCATTTCTATACATACGGGACGTGGAAACCTACGCCTCCTGTTGCCTCGTTCTTGCGCCAATTGGGTTGGGGTTGGAACTTAGGCAATCACTTTGACACTTCTTCCGGAAAGGATGGTAAAAAATCTAATTTCTGGGATAACGCCAAGCCGACGGAACAACTGTATAAAAACCTCAAAGCGATGGGTGCCTCGACCGTTCGTATGCCCGTGACTTGGGGTAATTATCAAGATGTAGAGAATAACTACGCTATTGATGCCGATTATATGGCACTGGTTAAACAAAACGTAGATTGGGCACTCAATGCCGGTTTATACGTTATCCTCAATACCCACCACGATGAGTATTGGATTGATATCGTGGGTGCGGCCATCAACGCTTCGCTCAAGGACTCTATCTCGAACCGTATCACCATCACGTGGACACAGATTGCCAATGCCTTCAACTATGCAGGCGACCATCTGATTATGGAGACTTTCAATGAGCTGCATAATGAAGCTTGGGGTTGGGGAAGTAGCAATGCTCGTTACTATGCGCTCCAAAACGAATGGAACCAAGTAGCCGTCGATGCTATCCGCGCTACCGGTGGTAATAACGCTACTCGCTGGATCGGCGTTCCGGGGTTCTGCGCTAATCCGAAATTCACGATGGAGGGGCTGGTTCTTCCGAAAGACCCTGCCAGTAAGATTATGGTCGGTGTGCATAACTACGATCCTTATCAATTTGCTCAGAAAGCAGAGAAAAACGAATGGGGACACACAAGCAGTAATAAAGACTGTGACGAGGCATACTTCAATGACCTCTTCCAACAACTCTACGACAAGTATATCGCAAACAATATCCCTTGCTACTTGGGCGAATACGGGTGCGTGGTACAACCTACGGCGCGCGGTGAGCAATTCCGTAATTATTACTTCGAATACTTCTGCCGCTGTGCGTATATGCACAACCTGCCCGTGATGTTGTGGGATAATAATAACAATGGCAATGGCGAGCGCTTCTATTTTATTAACCATAACGATGGTAGTCTCTATAACGAGCCCCTCGTTAAGTTGATGATAAAAGCGGCGACCTCGACCGACCCAACCTATACCCTCGAATCTGTTTATAATAAAGCACCGAAGTAATAGTTTAGAGTTTAGAGTTTAGAGAAGCCGATTAGTTTAATAGTTTATAGTTGAAAGTTTTTGATATGAAAGAATATGGTTTTTTTGATGATAAGAACAGGGAGTATGTGATAACTAATCCTGCAACCCCTTTCCCGTGGATAAACTACCTTGGTAACGAAGATTTCTTCGGACTGATATCCAATACAGCCGGTGGTTACACCTTCTGTAAGGACGCTAAGTTCCGCCGTATCACCCGCTATCGTTATAACGGCGTGCCGATGGATGCCGGCGGTCGATATTTCTATATCAAGGATGGCGACATGGTTTGGAATCCCGGATGGAAACCATGTAAGACCCCGCTCGATAGTTATGAGTGCCGCCACGGCTTGAACTATACCCGCATCACGGGAACGAAGAATGGGGTAGAGGCTTCCTTGCTCACTTTTGTACCCTTGCATACGTGGGCAGAAGTGCATAAACTGACCCTCACCAATCACGATTCGCAAGTCAAGAATCTGAAGATCTTTAGCTTTGCCGAATGGTGCCTTTGGAATGCCTCGACGGATATGGAGAACTTCCAACGCAACTGGTCCACGGGGGAGATTGAAGTTGAAAATGGGAGTAGGGGAGTAGAGGGTAGAGGAGTAGGGTTCACTAGTATATACCATAAGACCGAATATAAGGAGAGGCGGAATCACTACGCTTTCTATGCGCTTGCCAACCGCAAGGCGGAGGGGTTCGATACCGACCGCGAGTCGTTTATCGGTTTATACAACGACTTTAGCAATCCGCAATGCGTGATGAACGGCAAGCCGTCTATGTCCGTGGCTCATGGTTGGAGTCCGATTGCGTCTCACTACGTGGAACTGACTCTTCAACCCGGCGAGAGCCAAGACCTTATCTTCCTGCTCGGATATGTAGAGAACGAGCAAGATAACAAGTTCTGTGCTGCCGATATCGAGCGTAAACGCAAAGGCGAACTGATTAGTTCTCAAGATAGCGACGTGACCTTAGTTAATAAGGCGCGCGCTCACGAGCTTATTGAGCGTTTCGCTACCGTGGAAGCGGTGGATAAGGCTTTTGCTGAGCTCCGCACGCTTTGGGACGGATTGCTCAGTACGTTTACGGTCGAGAGTAAGGACGAACGCCTCAACCGTATGGTGAACATCTGGAACCAATACCAATGTATGATCACGTTCTGCTTCAGCCGTTCCGCCTCGTTCTTTGAGAGTGGTATCGGTCGTGGTATGGGCTTCCGCGATAGTAACCAAGACCTCGTCGGATTTGTACACCAGATACCCGAGCGTGCCCGCGAACGAATCATTGATATTGCTTCTACACAGTTCTCCGACGGCGGCTGCTACCACCAATACCAACCGCTCTCCAAACGCGGAAACAACGATATTGGAGGCGGATTCAATGACGACCCGATGTGGCTGATCTTTGGTACGGTGGCTTATATCAAAGAGACGGGCGACTACTCGATCTTGGACGAGATGGTGCCTTTCGATAACCAACCCGGAACGGAAGTGACCCTACTCGAACACCTACGTATCAGTTTTGACCACGTAGTCAATAACCTCGGACCGCAACATCTACCCTTGATCGGTCGTGCCGACTGGAACGACTGTCTGAATCTCAACTGCTTCAGTTGGGACCCGAATGAGAGCTTCCAAACCACCGAGAACAAAACCGAAGGCAGTAAGGCCCAATCGTTGATGATTGCCGGTCTGTTCGTGTTCTGCGGGAGAGACTATGTTTCGTTATTAGAACAAAGAGCAAGGACAAAGGACAAAGGACAAGTTGAGAAGTTGAGAGTGGAAGCAGTAAGAGCGCAGAAGGAGATAGATAAGATGATTGAAGCCGTTAAGCAGTACGGCTGGGACGGCGAGTGGTACTTACGCGCTTACGATTTCTTCGGCAATAAGATTGGCTCCAACGAGAACGAGGAAGGCAAGATCTTCATCGAGTCGCAAGGCTTCTGCACAATGGCGGAAATAGGCAAAGAGGACGGACTTGTAGATAAAGCCCTCGACAGTTGCAAACGTTATCTCGATACCCCTCACGGCATGGTGCTCAACCATCCTGCTTTCACAACCTATCACGTGGAGATGGGCGAGATCTCTTCCTATCCGGCAGGCTACAAAGAGAATGCCGGTATCTTCTGTCACAATAATCCGTGGGTAATCATTGGCGAAGCCAAAGCGGGGCGTGGTAACGACGCTTGGGAACACTATACGAAGATTGCTCCTGCATGGATAAAAGACCAAGACTTGCACAAGATTGAGCCCTACGTTTATTGTCAGATGGTAGCCGGTAAGGATGCTGCCAAACCGGGCGAAGGCAAGAACTCTTGGCTCACGGGTACAGCGGCTTGGAACTGGCTTACGGTATCGCAATATATCTTAGGTATCCAACCCGGGTTCAATGAACTCATCATTGATCCTTGCTTACCGGCGGATATGGAAGGCTTTACGGTGTATCGCAAGTGGCGCGAGGCGGAATACGAGATTATCGTTCGCAATCCGAACCACAAGCAGAAAGCGGACAAGCCGACAATAGTGGCTTATCAACCCGGCAAACAAACCATAGAAATAATATTATGAAAAACGTAACTTACATTTTGTTAGGATTGGTCTTGACCGCTTGCAGTCAAGCACCTACTCCGGCACAGGCGCTGATAGAGCGCATGACTGAACTTAGTAAAAAAGGTATCATGTTTGGTCACCAAGACGACCCCTTCTACGGTACGACGTGGCAGTGGGAGAAAGGTCGCTCGGATACCTACGAACTGGTGGGAGACTATCCGGGCGTGATGGGCTTTGACCTTGGTGGACTGGAAGAGAAACACGACAAGAACCTCGATAGCGTACCCTTTGATTGGATGCGCGAGGAAGCAATCAATCATGTTAAGAACGGCGGTATTATCACCTTCTCGTGGCACCCGCGTAACCCTCGTACCGGCAGCAATGCTTGGGACGTAAGCGATCCTACGACCGTACTCAATATCCTGCCCGGAGGCGAACAACACGAACTCTTCGTAGAGTGGATGAACGATGTGGCAACGTTTTTGGAGACGTTAGTGGATGAGAACGGTCAACCTATTCCGTTTATCCTTCGTCCGTGGCACGAGTATAACGGTTCGTGGTTCTGGTGGGGCTGGAAGAACTGCACCAACGAACAATGGCTCGCTTTGTGGAACATGTTCCAAGACTATATGAACGAGCGTATGCCGACGAATATCGTTTGGTGCTGCTCGCCGAACCTTGATGGTAACTTCACGACCGAGTATTTAGAGTCTCGTTTCCCCGAAAAAGAACGCGTGGATATTCTTGGCTACGATACCTACCAATGGGGCACGGAGAATGACTTCGTGACGCAGTCTAAGGCGGATATCGAATTCCTTTATGCTTATGCGCAAGCGCATAATATGCTCTTTACTATTAGTGAGTGCGGTATCCAGAACTCACCCGTGGCCGACTGGTGGACGCGCGTCTTCCTGCCCTTGACCGAAGGCAAAGAGGTGTGCTATTTCCTGCCTTGGCGCAACTGGCATAAAGAGCATTTCGGTGCAGCCAAAGGTCTCAAAACCGAAGAAGATTTTATTAAGTTATACAATAACCCAAGGACACTGTTCCTAAAAGATTTACAATAGTCACTAAGCAATAACCACAAATTTTGATTTGAATCTCTCACAGATTCCACAGATTTCGCAGATAGATTGATAATTTATTATTTTTTTATTTCTTTTTTTCGCTAGTTGTGAGTAAACTCTCACTACCAAAAAAGAAGAACTAAAAAGGGAATGTTCGTAAACTCACATCCCGTGCCTAACGGCACTAATAATAAATTATATTAGGGATATATTACACAGATGTAAAGAAACAAATATGACAGATAATGAGTTGACATACGCGATACGAGGTGCGGCATTTAAGGTACACGCGACTTTGGGTCCGGGACTATTAGAGAGCCTGTACCAAAAGGCACTATACTACGAACTTTTAGATGCAGGGTATAATGTGAGACGAGAGGTTGCGATACCTATACTATACAATGGTCACGAGATTGGCAACGAACTAAAGATGGATTTATTGGTAGAAGATCGAGTGATTATAGAACTAAAATCCGTTGATACATTAACGGATTTACATAAAAAACAATTATTATCGTACTTGCGATTAGCAGACAAGAAGTTAGGACTGCTTATTAACTTTAACGCTACATCGCTTGATGAAAAAAGTGTAATTAGAATTATTAACTAACCTCGCAACGAAGGGGAGCGCCCCGCGGCAAGGGGCGACGGAATGCCCCGACGAGCGGAGGCAGAAGAGAAAGAACAAGAAACAAGAAACAAGAGGATCTGTGGAATAAAACCGCTAATAAGCTCTTATTGTGGCTGCATAGCAGACACAGAAGGTTTAGCGGAGCAAGCCTTCTCCTACTATTGATTTATTTGATGGATGAGAGTTTACTCACAATCCGAGAATAAATAAATAGGAGGAAATAATAAAAAATAATCAGTGTAATCAGTGTAATCTGTGAGAGATAAAAACAACCAAAGAAAATTAACACAATAATACTAATCACTAATAATATGGCTTCAATTAAAGAAAAACTCGCTTATGCAATGGGCGACGCCGCTGCGGGCGGTATCACGTGGAAAATCATGTCGATTGCTTTTCCTGTGTTTTTTACCAATGTTTTCGGACTTAGTTTTGCGGATGCCGCTATCCTTATGTTGATTGCTCGTCTGTTTGACGTAGTGACTGACCCGCTGATGGGCTCGCTGGCAGACCGTACGCAATCCAAATGGGGTACGTATCGTCCGTGGCTCATCTTCGGAGCTATCCCTTACGGATTGATCTTTGCGCTTTTGCTCTTTACTCCCGACCTCGGTCCCGTGGGCAAACGCATCTATGCTTATACGTTCTACCTGCTTATGATGGCGGCTTATACTGCTGTTAATGTGCCTTACGGTTCGCTGCTGGGTGTGATGACCGATGATGATAACGAGAAAAACCAGTTCTCGTCTTATCGTATGGTGGGTGCTTATCTGATGGGCTTTATCACCCTTCTTATCTTCCCCTACGTTCAGAAATGGATTGGCGGGACAGAGGCGCACCAATATGCAGTTATCGGTGCGGTCTTTGGCGGACTGGCTGCGTTGATGACTATGCTTTGCGGACTGATGACCAAGGAGCGTATCAAACCCAAACGCGCAGAGAAATATGACTTTAAGCAGTTTGTGGATTTGTTCAAGAACAAACCTTGGCTCTATCTGACCGCTACCGGAATATTCACTAATTTCTTTAACGGTTTCCGTTATGCTGTTGCCGCTTATCTGTTTACGTACTGCTTGGGTGGTGACGTGCTCCTGACCGGATTATCGGAATGGATAGGAACAATACACATTGGTAATTGGAACATTGATCCTACTATCATTATTAACTTCACCGTCTTTATGGCGATAGGTGAGGTGACGTGTATGATTTTTGGCGGTATCTCGCCCGCCTTCACGAAATGGGTGGGCAGCAAACGTAAAGCCTTTATCATTGCCGCGTTTATTTGCGTTGTGACTTCGGTTATGTTCTTCTTCATCCCGATGGATTCGGCTTATATGTGGCTTATGATTTTAGTGGTTATCCTTACTTCCATGGGTATAGGTATTTATTCACCTCTATTGTGGTCGATGTATGCCGATGTGGCAGACTATGCTACAGAGACTTTCGGAACTTCTTCTACGGGATTGATCTTCTCCTCGGGTACGATGGCTCAAAAACTCGGCGGAGCTATCTCGGGTTCGCTCATTGCAGCTCTATTAGGTTGGGCAGGTTTAGTGTCCTCTCAAGATATGTTGACGGGCGAAACGATTGTGACCATCACGAACGAATCGGCAGTACAGACGATGATCTGGTGCTTGTTCTCGCTGATTCCGGCAGGAATAGCCTTGATCATGGCTTGGCTGGTATATCGATTCCCAATTAAAAAGTAGTGTAGAGTGGAAAGTTTAGAGTTTAAAGAAGTCTTAACGACGAATATCTTACCTTATTGGCTGCGGTTGCAGGATAAGGAACACGGTGGGTTCTACGGGCAGGTGCTCGCAGACGAGACGGTTGTACAGAATGCCAATAGGGGAGCCATCCTTTATGGTCGTATTCTTTGGACCTTCTCTGCTGCCTATCGCGCGTTAGGTAATAAGGAATACTTGGAGGCAGCCACGAATGCCAAGAACTATATCTTAGAGCATTTCATTGATCGCCAATACGGTGGCGTGTATTGGGAACTCGATTATTTAGGCAATCCCGTCAACGACCGTAAACAGTTCTATGCCTTAGGATTTGTCATTTATGGGCTAACGGAGTATGTCCGCGCGACGGGAGACGTCACGGTTTTACCATACGCCATCGACCTTTACCACTGCCTTGAGCAGCACGCTTGGGATCCTAGGCAAGGCGGATACATAGAGGCTACGCAGCGCGATTGGAGTAAGATCGAGGACTATCGTTTGAGCGAGAAAGACCTCAATGCACCCAAGTCTCAAAACACGCACTTGCATATCTTAGAACCCTATACGAACCTCTATCGCGTATGGCCTACGGAGGAACTTAAACACTCTATCTTACGCCTCATCGATGTCTTCAAACAGCATATTATTCAGCCGAATGGGCATTTGGGTCTATTCTTTGACATGGATTGGAAACCTATGAATACAGCGCACTCTTGCGGTCACGACATCGAGTTCTCGTGGTTGCTGGATGAAGCCTGCGAGGTGATTGGTGTCAACGAAGACGAGACGGTGCGTCGTGTAGCCCAAGCCGCGAAAGAAGGCTTGCAGCCTAATGGCCTGATGGAAGGTACTTGGTGGGAACAATGCGAGACCATCATCGGTTATACGAATATCTACCATCGTTTCGGAGGCGAAGAGAACCTACGCATTGCCGAGCATTGTTGGGAAGCAACCCAACAATACTTCATCGACTTTGACCACGGCGAGTGGTGGGAATATCCCAATCTTTCAGCGCAGCGGTCTGCCAGCGTTAGCGGTCTGGCAGATAAAGCGGGCTTCTGGAAATGCCCCTATCATAATTCACGTTTATGTTTACAAATATTATCTTATAACTCATAATTTAATAATCTTATGAAACACTTAAAATTTTTCTCACTCTTTTGTCTTTTGTCTCTTGTCCTTTGTCCTCTGTCCACAGTAATGGCGCTTGAATTGCCATCGCTTATTTGCGACAACATGTTGTTACAACAGCAAACGAACGTTAACCTTTGGGGTACGGCTACTCCGGGTAACACCGTTTCCGTTTATGCCACTTGGGGCGAACAAGCCGAAACAACCGTAGGTAAAGACGGACGTTGGTCTGTGACCTTAGCCACACCCGCTGCCTCTTATACGGAGCACACGCTTACGTTTGTAGAGACGCCTACTAAACGCGCTTATTACAATCCCGATCCCGTTCAAGTCAATAACGTGCTCATCGGTGAGGTATGGTTCGGTAGCGGACAATCTAACATGGAGATGCCCCTCATGGGCTTCTGGCAATGTCCTACCGAAGGTGCGAACAAAGAGATCGCTCTTGCCGGTCAATATGCAGGTAAGATTCGCTATGCTATCATCGACCATATCCAAGCCACCACACCGCAAGAGAATGTGTCGGGAGGCTGGTACGAGTGCAATGCTTTCAATGCTCCTCGTTTTGGTGCGACGGCTTATTTCTTCGCTAAGTTATTGCAACAAGCACTGGATATTCCGGTGGGTATCATCAACTGCTCTTGGGGTGGTAGCCGCGTAGAAGGCTGGTTGCCTCGTGAGATCCTCAACACTTACAAGGATGTGGACCTTTCCGACAAAGCGATGAAAGAGATTGCAGACAAACAACTCTATCTCAGTCCGCTCATCATGCACGATGGTATGCTTTGGCCTTGTCATTATTATACGGTTAAAGGCTGGCTTTGGTATCAAGGTTGCTCGAACGTTGGTCACGCTGACACCTATACCGACCGTATGGAGACGCTCGTTAAGTATGTTCGCGGACTATGGAACAACGATAAGATGCCGTTCTATTTCGTTGAGATAGCGCCCTTCCGCCACGGCGATGCCGATGCCGCTTGGGCGGCCGAACTGCGCGAATCACAATGGGCATTGGAGGACCGCGTACCTTACTGCAAAGGCGTGAGCACCAATGACCTCGTCTATGACTACGAGATTGACAATGTCCATCCTGCCCAGAAACAAGTCGTAGGCGAACGCCTCGCTTATCTCGCCCTCAACCATGACTATGGCTTCCATACCGTTTATGCCGATGCACCGCGTTATGCGCGTCACGAGATGAAGGATAACCATATTGATGTATATTTCACCAACTGCGCCGATGGTTTCTCGCGTTGGCACGACTACAAGGGCTTTGAAGTCATTGACGAGAACGGAAACGTACATCCCGCTATCATCAATGGCATACAAGATGTGCCTCACGCCCTTCGTTTCACTGCCGAAGGTGTAGAACATCCGGCTGCCGTTCGTTATTGCTTCCGCAATTTCCAAATAGGCAACCTTGCCAATATGCGCTATTTACCGATTGTTCCATTTAGAACTGATAAACAATGAAAAAAGAAAAAATTTTTTATTTTCTAATAGCTTGTTCCCTTTTTTGTGCTGCTATTAGCTTTTTCAACCTTTTCAAAAAGTCCAATCGTCAAGTTAAAGAGTCCACTTTTGTGGGCGCTAACTTATGGAACGGTGACATCAACGAACTCGATGCCTTACAGGCTATCGGAGTCAATAACATCCGCGTGAAAGCGACCGATGGTGAAGACCTCGATCCGCTACTCGCCGAACTCGAAAAACGCAATATGCAAGCCGTGCTCTTCCTCACCAACGCGTGGGAGTGGTCCACCGGCTATGAGCAGTATCATAACCGAGCTACGGGTGAACCCGTTCTGCTGCCTGCCGAAGTAGGTTATCCTTACTATATGGAGCATGCAGGACGATTCCTGAGCAACCCCGAAGCCGTGGCATTGTTTGACGAATATGTCACCACGGTGGTTAATAAATACAAACACTATCGCTCTATCTATGCTTGGCAAATAGCCAATGAACCACGCGCTTTCGGGCAAGACCCCAACGTGTTTGTTGCCTTCATTGACCATGAGGCTAAACTTATCAAAAAACTCGACCCTAATCATAAAGTCACTACCGGTTCGGAAGGTATATGGGGCTGCAACGAGGACTCCGTTCTCTGCCGCCGTATCCACGAGATACCCGAGATCGATTATATGACCTGCCATATATGGCCCTATAACTGGGGTTGGCTAAAGGAGGGTATCGACTGGAAAGCGAACGTCAAAGCCTATATCCAATGGCATGAGGATATCGCTACCCGTATTGATAAGCCGTTTATCATCGAGGAGTTTGGTTTCCCGCGCGATAATGGTTCGTTAGAGCCCGGTACCCCCACCACTCAACGCGACGAGATGTATCGTCTTATCTTCGAAAGCCTTCAGACCGTACCGCATCTTATTGGGGCTAATTTCTGGTGCTGGAAGCAAGACCCTCCGCAAGAGCCTCAGGGACTGAACTCCGTTCTGCCGACGGATACCACGACTCTTAATATCATTCGTCATCATAACCTGCAAAAATAATGAAAACTCATCAATCCATCATTCTATTAGTGCTCTGCACTTTGTCATTTACCCCTCTAAGTGCTCAACAACCGCAACCGGTTATCTTCTCTGAAGATATACCTGCCAAACCACTCCTCTGCCCGACACCTCCTATGGGTTGGTCGTCTTGGAACACGTTTGCTTGCGACATTAACGAAGACCTTATCAAGGCTATGGCCGACGAGATGGTCGCTACCGGACTTAAAGATGCCGGATATATCTATCTTAACCTCGACGATTGCTGGCACGGCGAGCGCGATGCCGACGGTTTCATTCAACCCGATCCGGTCCGTTTCCCCTCTGGTATGAAAGCCCTCGCAGACTATGTGCATAGCAAAGGACTGAAGATAGGTATCTACTCCGATGCCGGTTCCGCCACCTGCGGAGGCAAACCCGGTAGCTTAGGACACGAATATCAAGACGCACTCCAATATGCTCGCTGGGGTATCGACTACCTCAAGTATGACTGGTGTAACACCGAGAATGTCAACTCCAAAGGTGCTTACTCCCTCATGGCAAAAGCCCTGCGTGCTTCCGGTCGAGACATTGTCTTCTCGCTCTGCGAATGGGGGGACACTCAGGCTTATAGCTGGGCGGAGAATGTGGGTCACCTCTGGCGTACCACCGGTGACGTCAACTGCTGCTTCGACTGCGAACTTGACCACGGCGGATGGAAATCACTCGGCGTGCTACAAATCATGGACAAGAACGAGAAACTGCGTCAGTTTGCCGGACCTAACCATTGGAACGACCCCGACATGATGGAGGTTGGAAATGGTATGACCGAGAGCGAAGACAGAGCTCACTTCTCTATGTGGTGTATGATGGCTGCTCCGCTCATCCTCGGTAACGATATCCGCTCGATGTCTCCCGCTACGGCAGCTCTCGTGATGAATAAAGACATGATCGCTATCGACCAAGACCCGCTAGGCATACAAGGACTCAGATACCGCACCGAATCCGGACTTGAGTATTGGCTCAAACCTCTCCAGTCCGGAGCATGGGCATTCTGTATCCTCAACCGCACCCTCAGCTCTCGCACCATCACGCTGGACTTTGCCGACTTCCACATGTTCGACAACCTCTCTCGACTCACTTTCGAAACGGGCTCTCATAATTATAAGGTGTATAACATCTGGGCAGGAAAAGAAGAAGCACCATCGAACAAATCGCGCAAAGTCACTATCCCGTCTCACGATGTAGTCGTTTATCGCCTCACGTATTAATCCCGCCAACTATGCGCCTGCTACTCATTTTTCTAACGGTCTTCAACCTCAACGCCGATTGGCGTTTTGCATTGGGTAACGGTGCCGATCCTTCAAAGGACTTCGGCTGCGGGACCGAATATTTTAACTACCTTACCAAAGCGAACAGTATCCATAACGAGGGACCTTATACTCTTTCGTTCAACGACTCCGCTTGGCAGGTGGTACAAGTCCCTCACGATTGGGCAACAACGCTCCCTCACGACCCCAAAGCCAGCCATAGCCATGGCTACCAAACGATTGGTTATGCCTATCCTGAAAATAGTGTAGGGTGGTATCGCAAGATCGTTACGCTCGATACGGTCGATTATACCACCCCTCATCGCCTTGTGTTTGAGGGGATCTTCCGCGACGCGCGTGTGTGGGTCAACGGGTTCTATGTGGGACACACCGAAAGCGGATACCTAACCCAAACCTATACCGTGACCGATTACCTGCACGCGGGCGAAAACCTCATCTGTGTGCGCGTCGATGCATCTCTCCAAGAAGGCTGGTTCTACGAAGGTGCAGGAATCTACCGCAACGTCTATTTGACAATAGGCAACAATAATCCTTCAGCCGAAGGAGCGTCAGCGGGTCTTACAGCGAGTGAAACGAGCGGTCTTTCAGCGCAGCGGTCTTACAGCGCAGCGGTCTTTCAGCCGGAGGCGATCCTTTCGCCACTCCGTGGCGTCTGCCTCCACCAAGACCACGGCGGCGTCGGTATAGCCGTCACGAAAGGACTGATGGAGTATCGCCTTCGCAAACTCATGGATATCGGTGTGAACGCTATCCGTATGAGCCATAACCCTGCGGCACCCGACTTGCTCGACTTATGTGACAGCCTCGGACTATACGTCATTGCCGAGAATAGGTTGATGGGCGCTTCCGAGCGAGACTATCAAGCCCTCAAGCAGATGATTGAACGCGATAAACATCACCCCTCTATCATCCTTTGGAGCATAGGCAACGAGGAGTGGGGACTGGAATGGAACGAGACAGGCGAACGTATCGCTCGTACGATGACTAAGTGGTGCCACGAACTCGATAGCACCCGACCCGTGACCGTCGCAACCTCCTCCGGACCAAATATCGTTTGGGGTGTTGATGTGGCGGGATTCAACTATATGAAACAAAACAACCTCGCCGCTTTTCACGACTCCTTCTCCGATCGTCTGGCTGTCATGACGGAAGAAACCACCGGCTGCGGTACGCGAGGCGTTGCTACCTATAACGATGCCATCGAACACGGCTGGCAGAATGTGCTTGCTAACGACTGGATACGAGGAATCTTCTATTGGACCGGTTTTGACTACAAAGGCGAACCTAATCCCGCTCAGTGGCCCTCCGTCAGTAGCCTGTTTGGCGTACTCGACCTATGCGGATTCATGAAAGACGAAGCGTATTTCCTGCAATCTGTTTGGACCAATAAACCTGTGCTACATATTCTTCCCCACTGGAATCTTGAGGGACAGGAAGGCGATAGCGTCGCTGTATGGGTCTATTCGAATATGGACGAGGTCGAACTGCGCGTCAATGGCAAACGCCTCGCTCGCCAAACGATGCCTAAAGTAGGACACCTTGAGTGGAAAACCGTCTATCAACCCGGTTTGGTCGAAGCCATCGGATATAAGAACGGTCGTGTCGCTAAACGCGAGAAAGTCTATACCGCCGGACCCGCTACGCAAGTGACGTTCGATACCGTTACCTATAGCGGTACTACGATTATGGATATCACGTTGCTTGATAAGAAAGGGCACTTCTGTCCCACCGCTTGCGACTCTATTCAAATCGAATGGGCACAACCCGTCCGCGTCTTAGGTTACCACAACGGCAACCCCACCGCCCACCTTCAAAATTCAAAATTCATAATTCAAAATTCAATAACCCTCCCCGCCTTCAATGGTCATGCACAAATTATTTATGAAACACATTCTAACTGCGTTAGCGGTCTTAATGCTCGCCTCGTGCGCTAAGAACGAAGTAACAATTCACGTCACTAACCCCACCGAGAATGGTCCTAAGATTGTTCGCCTACAAGCGGTGGACGATAACATCATTCGTGTCACTTCCACCGCGGAAGACCAACTGCGCGACCGCAAGAGTCTCGTAACTTTAAACTCTAAAACTACTCTCAACTCTAAACTCTCCACTCTCAACTATACCGGCGACACCGTTGCCTTATCCATCTCTTATATGACCGCTTACGTGCTTCGCACCACCGGTCAAGTGTGGGTTACTCGTCATGACGGTAAGCCGTTACTCAAAGAGACCGCCGGCAGTCCTCGTTTTACACCATACGAATGTACTCAACCTCAACCTCTAAACTCTACACTTTCCACTACTCTAAACTCTAAACTCTCCACTCTAAACTATAAAGGTTGGACGTATGCCGTCACGTTTGATAACCTCTACAACGAGGAAGGACTCTTTGGTCTTGGTCAACACCAAGCCGACGAATGGAACTGGAAGGGGCGTGACGAGGAACTCTATCAGTATAATACCAAAGTCAGTCTGCCTATTATCTTCTCTACCGAAGGCTACGGACTGATGTTTGATACTTATAGTCTCTGCCGTTGGGGCAATCCTGAACCCTATAAGGCATTGGAGGAGCTCTTCGAAGTAGATACTGTTGCCTCATACTCCTCCCCTACAGGGGGAGGTCGGGTAGGGGCTTCTACCATCGTTTACGAGGGCACTATCACCCCTCGCGCTACGGGCGAGTATCGTTTCTTGCACTACTATTCGGGTTATCAACAACTCTTTATTGATGGTCAACCGCTGAGTTCGACTATCTGGCGTACGGCTTGGAATCCGAACGAGCGCAAGTATCGTTATTACATGGAAGCGGGACGCGCTTATCGTATCCGCCTCACGTGGCAACCCGATGGCGATGTGGCGTATTGTTCGCTTACCGCCCATGCACCGGAGACACCCGAACAGCACCAACAACTGCGTTTCTGGTCGGAGATGAATCCGAACCTCGACTACTATGTCTTTGGTGGCGACAACCTCGATAGTCTTATCCACTCCTATCGTACGCTTACCGGCAAGGCGACCCTCATGCCCGATTGGGTGCTTGGTTATTGGCAGTCGCGTGAACGCTATAAGACCCAAGACGAGATCGTGGATGCCCTTCGTGGCTTCCGTTCGCGTAACCTGCCTATCGACAATATCGTCATGGACTGGAACTATTGGGAGCCTTCGCAATGGGGTGCTTTCACCTTCGAAGAGTCTCGTTTCCCTAACCCACAAGCCATGATTGATACCATCCACGCTTTGGACGCTCACATCATGATCTCTTGCTGGCCTAAGTATTATCCGTTCACCGATCACTACCAAGAGATGTTAGCCAAAGGCTGGCTCTATCCCCAATCCATTCGTGACTCGCTCATCGACTGGCTCGGTTTCCCGTATGCTTTCTATGATGCCTATAACCCTGAAGCCGGCAAACTGTTCTTCGAACAACTATGGGAGCACCTCGGCACGATGGGTATTGACGCGTGGTGGATGGACGCTTCCGAACCGAATATCAAAGACTGCACGCCTATCGACTATCGCAAAGCCTTGTGCGGTCCTACCTATCTCGGCTCGTCCGATGAGTATTTCAATGCCTATGCACTGGTTAATGCCCAGTCTATCTACGAAGGACTCCAACGCAAAGGCGTACAGGATATCTTCCAACTCACCCGTAACGGCTTCCTTGGTCAGCAACGCTACTCCACAGCCACTTGGTCGGGTGATATCGGTACGCGTTGGGAGGATATGAAAGCGCAGATCACGGCAGGACTGAACTTCTCCGTATCGGGCATTCCTTGGTGGAGCCAAGACATTGGCGGTTTCTCCGTAGAGAATCGTTACGCTGCGGCGCAGTATGCTTTTGAGGCAACCGGCAAGGAGAATGCTGACCTTAAAGAGTGGCGCGAACTCAATGTGCGTTGGCACCAATGGGGAGTGTTCACGCCTATCTATCGTAGTCACGGACAGTTCCCCTATCGTGAGCCTTGGAACATCGCTCCCGAAGGTCATCCTGCATACGAGGCGATTGTGGCTTGCCTCAACGAGCGCTATAAACTGATGCCGTACCTGCAAGAGATGAACCGCCGCGTCAGCGAGGAGGATTATACGCTTATGCGTCCGCTCGCGATGGATTATCCGACGGATCCAAAAGCCGTCAACTGCGGATGGCAGTATATGTTCGGACCCGACATCATGGTTTGTCCTGTCTATACGTATGGTGCTCGTGAGTGGAGCGTCTATTTCCCTGCGGGAACGTGGTACGACTACTATACCGGTGAACTCGTCTCCAACGGCAACGAGACCCTCACCGTCCCCGCCCCCTACGACCATAGTCCCATCTTCCTGAGAAATAAATCACAACTATAAATCACAAATCACTAAATTTATTCATTATGAAAACAATTCATCATTCCATCATTCATCAATTCATCATTTTAACAGCGCTCTGCGCGCTGGTAACGGCTTGCACACCAAAGGAAAACAACTTCAAGGTTCATCGTGGAACGAACCTCAGTCACTGGCTCTCTCAATCCGAAGTACGTGGAGAGGAACGTGCCAAACACATCCAAGAGGATGATATGGCTCGTCTCGAATCCCTTGGTTTTGACTTCGTCCGTATCCCTATTGACGAGGTACAGATGTGGGACGAGGACGGCAATAAACTGCCCGAAGCATGGGACTTACTCACTAATGGTATCGACCTCGCCATCAAGCACCACCTGCGCGTCGTAGTGGATCTGCACATCATCCGTTCGCACTATTTCAATGCGGAGAACGAGGACGGCAAGTCGGCAAACACCCTCTTTACCTCTGACGAAAGCCAACAACAACTCATCAACATGTGGTATCAGTTGAGCGAGGTGCTCCGCCATTACAGCGTGGACTCCGTGGCTTACGAATTCATGAACGAACCCGTTGCTCCCGAGCACGAACAATGGAACCAACTCATCGCGAAGGTTCACAAAGTTTTGCGCGAAGTGGAACCCCAACGTACCCTCGTCATCGGTTCTAACCTCTGGCAAGGGGTAGGGACTTTCCAATACCTGCGTGTGCCGGAGAATGATAAGAACATCATCCTCTCCTTCCATTTCTATGAGCCGATGGTGCTGACCCATTATAACACGTGGTGGAATCCGATACGTTTCTATACGGGCGATGTGCATTACCCGGGTCAACTCATCTCCGATGAGGACTGGAACGCTTGTCCTGACGAGGTTAAACCTACTGTAGCTGATTATCACCAAGAGTGGAACGAGGAAGTGCTCTACCAACGTATGAAACAAGCCATCGATGTGGCTGACTCCTTGGGTCTGCAACTCTTCTGCGGCGAGTGGGGTGTTTATGAGAACGTGGATCGCGAATGGGCGTACGCTTGGACGCGCGACATGATTAAGGTCTTCAACCGCTTTAATGTGGCTTGGTGTACTTGGTGTTACGATGCCGACTTCGGCTTCTATGACCAAACTAAAGAGGACTACAAAGACCTCGAACTCGTGAATATCTTGTTGGAGAAGGAATAGTCCATCACTATGCCCTCTGAAATACTATTTGCAATATTAGCCATACTGCTTGTTGCTATCCTTGTTCTTCGGAAGGCAAGAGGAAAAGGGTGGGAAGGAGAACGAATAGTCGCACGTAAACTCAGGCGGTTGCCTCACGGCTATATTGTCCTCAATGACCTACTACTACCTACTACAGGACAAGGATCCACGCAGATTGATCATCTTGTGGTATCTGAATATGGCGTTTTCGTTATTGAAACAAAAAATTATTCAGGCATCATCACGGGAAGTGAATATGGGGAAATATGGACCAAGAATATGTTCGGACATAAGTTTTCCCTACATAATCCTATCGAACAAAATCAAACACATATACGTGCTGTAGCACGCATTCTTACGAATGCTAAGATTGGATCTCGTGTGTATTCTATCATCACATTTCCAAAAGCAGCAAAGTTGATGATTAAATCCGATAGATGTGAGATTGTCTATTTTAATCGCTTATGTCAGACTATCCGCAAATATCAAGACGTCCAAATGGATTGGGATACGGCTCAACGCGCTGCGAAAATACTTCGAGAGGCGAATATCACTAGTCATCGTCGTCGCAGAGAGCACCTCAAATATGTGAAACAAAAAAGGATGATTAAATAAAAGAATGATGGTGAGCCGTTGGATGTTACTGCCCGAAATAGTGCAAGAGTACTTGACTGGGAGGTAACTCCGTCTGCTCGGCATAGTGCACCATCGCGCTCAGGCGCTCGACGTATTGATCCTTGCGATCGTCATATACTCGTTTAGGCAGGAAGATAGATTCCTGCCTTTCTTGTACAAAAGTGAACCTACACGCACACGTGCGCGGAATATAAGTAAGGATACCTCTCGCTGCCAAACCACTCAAGAGCCTTTCTGCCTCTCCCCCCTTCTGCCCTTCTGCCTCTAAATCTATATACTGCAACTCCGCAAAGATACCCGTATAGCGGCGCATAAGCGTCTCTAACAACTCCTGTTCGGAGGGACTAAGGCTATATTCTTTCCATTGCGAGGTGGTGATTCTGAGTTGTACGCGGGCACGCATCTCTTGGTCTTCCTCAAAGTCGATATAACCTGCGTTCGAGAGAATATGCAATGCAGAATAGGTGGGCAGTAAGGGCAGACTCATCACGTGCAGCAAGTCTTCTATGTGCAACGCAAACGAGTGTCCCAATCCGCTACCTGCTCCTACGCCGAGGTAGTCGCAGGTCTTGTGATAGACTTCTTCTATAAACTCCTTCGACGGATAACTGTCCGTCACTCGTTTGCGTACTTTCGTCTTATCGGTGGGGTCGTAGAGTAGCACAGCGTAGGCGGTCTGTCCGTCGCGTCCGGCACGTCCGGCTTCTTGGAAATAGGCTTCGATGCTATCGGGGATATCGTAATGAATGACGAGCCTTACGTCGGGTTTGTCTATTCCCATTCCAAAAGCGTTTGTGCAGACCATGATGCGCCTCTTACCCTCTTTCCACGTTTGCTGCTTGGTGCTGCGCTCCAACGAGGTGAGTCCGGCGTGGTAGAAGTCGGCATTTGGCAAGGCTTGCGCCAAGTCTTCTGCGCGTTTGCGATTGCGTACATAGACGATGGCTGAACCGGGCACTTTCGATAATATATGCTGTAACTGACCCCATTTATCGTCCGTCCGACGAACCACATACTGTAAGTTCTTCCGCTCAAAGGATTGTGTAAATACGTTCATCTTCTTCGCATTATTCTCTCCCCTATAGGGGGAGTTGGAGGGGGCTTCCAGCCTTTCACATATATCCTCCACCACCTTGGGTGTGGCGGTAGCGGTGAGGGCGAGGAGGGGACAGGGAATGAGTTCGCGAACCTGAGCGATGTGCAGGTAGGATGGGCGGAAGTCGTATCCCCATTGGCTGATACAGTGTGCCTCATCCACGGCGATGAGACCGATGGGGAGTTCGGCTAATCGCTTGCGAAAATCCTCGTTCTCCAGTCGTTCGGGAGAGACGTAGAGGAAGTGGTACGGACCGAACTGACAGTTGTCGAGCGCCGCTGCTTGTTGACTGGTGCGCATACCCGAATAGATGGCTGCGGCTAAGATGTCGCGTTTCTTGAGGTTCTCCACTTGGTCTTTCATCAGCGCGATAAGCGGTGTGATAACGAGGCACAAGGACGGTTTGCCTTCTTCGGCGAGCACCATCGTCGGCACTTGAAAGCAAAGCGACTTACCGCCACCTGTGGGCATCAGTGCCAGCGTGTCGCGACCTTCCAAGACCGAAGAGATAATCTCTTCCTGCAAGGGTCGGAAGGACTCGTAACCGAAATACTTATGTAAAACCTCTTGTGGTGTCATATAAATCGCTACAAAATTACAACAAATTTCTTAAATATGCAAATTTTTGCGTGAAATATTTGCATATATTCAAAAAAATGAGTACCTTTGCAGTCGAAAATAGTTTGGATTGGTGTAAAAAATAGCCAAATAATCTTTAGGAATGGTGCATATTGCTCACAAGTAATCTTTGGGAATGGTGCATACATATAACGTAATTTACTTATAATCAATAATATGGATAGAAAGTTATATCAAGAGCTGTTGTCTTGGCGAAAAAATGATAATGGGAAAGTGGCTTTAATGATAGAAGGAGCACGCCGAATAGGTAAGAGCTATTTGGTGGAACAATTTGCTAAACAAGAATATCGCTCGTATATTCTTATTGATTTTTCTCAAATCTCAACAGCGATGCGTAATGTGTTTGATCATTACCTTCACGACTTGGATTCTTTCTTTTTATATCTGCAAACGTTGACGGGTATTACTTTGTATGAGCGTGAATCGCTTATCATCTTTGATGAAGTGCAATTCTATCCAAAGGCAAGGGAGGCGGTTAAGTCTCTCGTAGCTGATGGGCGATACGATTATATAGAGACGGGGTCATTAGTAAGCATCAAAAAGAATACGAAGGGCATTTTAATTCCTTCGGAGGAACGTCAGTTGAAAATGTATCCGATGGATTTTGAGGAGTTCTTATGGGCATTAGGTGATCGAGTAACGATGCCTTTCATCAAAGATTGTTACGAACATTGTCGTCCCTTAGGACCTGTACACAGAAAAGTGATGGATCTTTTCCGTCAGTACCTTATAATAGGTGGAATGCCACAAGCAATTCAAACTTTTGTACAAACGCGTGACTTTATGAAAGTGGATAGGGTTAAGAGAGATATATTGTACTTATATCGCAACGACATCCAAAATTACGCGGATGAAATGGTAGAGAAAGTAACCAGTATATGGGATTCCCTTCCCGGACAGTTGCAAAAACATGAGAAGAAATTCAAATTGGCTGCTATGCAAGCGGGAGCGCGTTTCCGTGCTTATGAAAAAGCCTTTTTTTGGCTGAAAGAGGCGGATGTAGTTAATCTATGTTATTCGGCAACGGAACCATCAATAGGTCTTAATATGAAACAAGAAAACTCTACACTAAAAGTCTATATGGCAGATACTGGTTTGCTCATTAGCCATGCTTTCAGCGAAAATCAGATCATGGGAGATGCGCTATATCAAAAACTGCTGCTTGACAAATTGGAAGTCAATGAGGGAATGTTTGTGGAGAATATCGTAGCACAAATGTTAAGAGCCGCCGGTCATCAATTGTTTTTCTTCTCAAATTACGACAAACAGGTGGCTTCAGAAAATATGGAAATAGACTTCTTGATTGCGAAATCAAAAATCACGTCTCGCCATAATATTATTCCGATAGAAGTTAAAAGCGGAAAAAAATATACTTTGACTTCCATTCATAAGTTTCAAACGAAATTTGGACAACAAACAACTACACCGATTGTGTTACATGCCCAAGATGTAAGGCAAGAGAACGGAATGTTGTATCTACCTCTATATATGGCTTGTTTATTATGATTTATGCTTTATGATAAAATCTATGACCGGCTATGGTAAGGCCGTAAAAGATTACCAAGATCAGACGATTACCGTCGAACTCCGTGGTGTTAATTCCAAATCGCTGGATTTAAGCACCCGTATGCCTTCGTATCTATTCGAGAAAGAATTAGATATCCGTCAACTAATCGCTACCCGCCTCGAACGCGGCAAAGTGGACCTGAACATCTCCATTACTCTAAACTCTACACTCTCCACTCTAAACTCTCAATTCCCTCCTATCAACGCGGAAGCGTTTAAGTTCTACTACAAACAACTGGCGGACTTGCAGAGTGAGTTGGGTATTCCTGCTTCTGCTGATTTGGTGGGAGCCGTTATGCGCCTGCCGGCGGTCACGAAAGCGGAGACACAAGAAGCGTCTTCTTCCCTCGATCCTGAGTTAGCCAAGGCGGTGATAGACACCCTCAATGAGGCACTGGATGCATTCATCGCGTTCCGAACACAGGAAGGGGCGGCTTTGCAGGCAAAGTTCACGGAGCAGCTGGATGCTATTGAGGCGTTGAAGGCTGAGGTCGAGCCGTTTGAGAAAGGTAGGGTAGAGCATATACGTGAGCATTTGCTCAGTAACCTCGATAAACTGGCGGAGGAAACCAAGCAACGCATTGACAGTAATCGCCTCGAGCAGGAGATGATTTATTACTTGGAGAAGTTGGATATCACGGAAGAGAAGGTACGTTTGACGAACCACATCAAATATTTCCGTGAGACGATGGACGGCGACGGAACGGGTGTAGGCAAGAAGTTAGGCTTCATTGCGCAAGAGATGGGTCGCGAGATCAATACGTTAGGCAGTAAGTCCAACCAATCGCAGATGCAGATTATCGTGGTGAAGATGAAGGACCTGCTTGAACAAATCAAGGAACAAGTCCTCAATGTCTTATAATGGCAATAAGATGGGGAAAAAGTTGCAATTTTGCAGTTGCAAAGTTTTTTGAAAGGAAAATATAATATATGACAAACGAAGTTAATCGTGCCTTTGGGCTAAGAAATATATCTTGCCCTTTCGGTAATCCTTCGGTAACCCTTCTGTGTGGGTATAATCAAACAAGTGCGAAGAAGGCTTGAACAAAAAGCGAGAAAAGTGATTTTTTTCGCTTTTTTCTTGCATAATTGAGAAAAAAGTTGTAACTTTGCAGCGCAAACTGCAAAACACCACCCGCCTATGATTGACCGGCATCGGTCATGAAAGATATTTGCTCGCGGAGGCTCTCCGCCGTCCGGCAGACGTACCTGCCCATCGCTCACGAGATGTAAAACAGTGAGAAAATACTTCTAAATGCACTTTCCTGTATCAATTTAGCAGAAAAGTGCTTTTTTATTTGCATATATCAAAAAAAATCCGTACCTTTGCAGTCGAAATTGGAAAAATATAGTCTTATGGCAACAAAAGAAGTACAACAAGGACAAACCAAAAGAAAGTCTTTATGGGAGTTAGCTAAGGAGTGGAAAGGTAATTTAATCGTAAACGATCCCATCTTTTTGCTTTAATGCGATACCTAATTGACACCAATATCTTCGTATATCTAATGACTGACCGAGATTTGCTCAGTCATGATGTTCGTGCTATTTTTGAGGATTACAATAATCAGTTCTTTATGAGTGCCGAATCTATAAAAGAATTGATAGTGGGATATAACAACAAGAGATTGTGCTCTAAGAAATGGAAAACTGCTCTTGAAATGATAGAAGCTATAAAGCAAAGTGGGTTAATCACCATTTTACCTATCACCGAACAACATTTGGAAACATATTCTCGCATGCAACTCAATGAGATGCAAGGTCATAAAGATCCTTCTGATCATATCATTATTGCTCAAGCAATTACGGAAAAGTTACCTCTTATCTCTAGTGATACTCGTTTTCCATTTTATCGAAATCAAGGTTTAGAATTAATATTCAATACTAAATAAAAAGACAAATAACACCCGCCTATGATTGACCGGCATCGGTTGTAAAGATTATAGTTGTGAACGAACAAAACGAAATAGTACTCTATCAGCCCAACGAATTGACCAAGTTGGAAGTTCGCATTGAGGAAGAAACCGTATGGCTAAGTCAACAACAAATGGCACAATTGTTTGGCGTTAAAGAAAATACGATTACATACCATATTAAAGAAATTTATAAAGTACACGAACTACAACTTGATGCAACTGCTCAAAAAATTCGAGTAGTTCGATTAGAAGGTAATCGTCAAGTTGAACGTAGTATAGATTTCTACAATTTGGATATGATAATCTCTGTGGGATATCGTGTAAATAGCCTAAACGCGACAATGTTCCGCCGTTGGGCGACAAATGTTCTCAAGGATTATATGCTCCGCGGTTATGCAGTAAATCAGCGGTTATTGGCGTTAGAAGAAAAGGTTGATAGAGGGTTCGCACAGCAAGGGCGTATATTAGCAGAGCACCAAGATAAGATAGACTTCTTTGTCAAAACGGCTTTACCACCTGCCGAACAGGTATTCTTTGAAGGGAATTTCTTTGAAGCACGTGTAGCATTAGAAGTTTTGGTTAAGACGGCTAAACAAAGAGCCATTATTATTGATGGCTATGTGGATGCACTCACTTTCGACATCTTAGATGTGCGTGCAAAAGGGGTAAAAGCAGAGATTTATACGAATGGTGTTGGAGCAGGAATGCGTCGTTTAATGGAGACGCACGATAAAGAAGTAAACAAGGAGCACATTGAGGTATATAAATGGAAGAATGAGAGCCATGATAGGTGGTTGATTATTGATGACACGCTCTATCATTGTGGTCACTCGCTCAATGCCATGGGTAAGCACTTAAGTGCCATTAGTCAAATGGGTATTAACCCAGAAGATATACTGAATCAAGTAAGATAAATCGTCCGGCAGACGTACCTGCCCATCGCTCACGAGATGTGAAACAGTGAGAAAATAACGAAATCCACGCAGGGTGAGCGGGAGGGTAACGGCTTTGCCGATCGCGCCCTTCAGGGCAGAGAAGTGTCTCACTCGTAACTCGCCAAGCGAGATTTCGGGACATATTAGCGAGACGTGCTTCGGCACTAATCGCAAAGGCGTTTACTAACGCTTGTTATCGACTTCTTGAAACCTGAGAAATTTCAAATTGTCATTTTCGAGAACAAGTAAGTGGTAGATGTCCATGGGTGTATTCTATACCTATGCTTTTTTGCATAGGTTGCTATACACGGCGTGGATTTCTAAAGCTTATTCGAAATGACAGGTTTTCTCAGGACCTCAAGAAGCGAGTAAGCAAGGAAGAGATCCGCGTTTTTATGATACAAGTACAAAAATTAATTAAAACTCTTTTCTCTCGTTTCCGTACGCTCATTTTGTACGGGCTTATAGGGGGCTTTTGTGCCGCTCTTGATTTTGGTGTTTATACCTTGTTATGCCACTTTGACATTCTGCCTTATTTATGGGCAAATGTCATTAGTATTCACTGTGGTATCATCTGTAGTTTCTTCCTAAATAGAGGAGTGAATTTCAAGGTTAAAGATAAGCCTTGGCTTCGTTTCCTATCTTTTTATACTGTCGGTCTAATCGGTCTAGGAATAAGTGAACTTATGCTTTATCTGATGGTGGAACTATCCGAATGGAATGAGATTGTTTGTAAACTGATTAGCATAGTCGTTGTGGCGTTAGTGCAATATTTATTGAATAGATTTATAACCTTTAAGACCAAATAATATGGACACACTTTACATTGTAATGCCAGCCTATAATGAAGAGGCGAACATTGAAACAACCATCAAACAATGGCATCCCGTTTGCGAAAAGATTAATGCAGAGGGGAATGCTGCAAAATTAGTAATTGCCAATGATGGCAGTAAGGACAATACAGGAAAAGTATTGGCTCAACTCAAATCTAAGTATCCCCACTTAGAGCCTTTAGATAAGCCGAATGGCGGTCACGGAGCAACGGTTCTTTACCTTTACCGTTATGCGATTGATAATGGAGCCGATTACATCTTCCAAACGGATAGTGATGGGCAAACTAATCCTGATGAGTTTTACGATTTTTGGGCTAAGAGGGCAAACTATACGGGTCAGTTTGGTAATCGTACAGAACGAGGAGACGGGCAACAACGCGCTTTTGTAGAAAAAGTAGTTTGCTTACTCGTTCGGATATTCTTCCGAGTTAAATTGCCCGATGCTAATGCTCCTTTTAGGCTAATGCAGACGGAAGCGTTGAAACGATATATTGACGTTATGCCGAAGGAATACAACTTGCCAAATATCATCTTGACAATGTGTTTTGTTCGTTTTAGAGAGCAGGTGCGTTTTATGCCGATTACGTTCAAACCACGTCAAGGCGGAGTAAATAGCATCAATATGAAGCGTATCTTCAAAATAGGATGGCAAGCGTTAAGAGATTTTAGAACTATTAAAAAGAATTTGAAATGAAACGCTTGCAAGAAATATCAACGAAGCAACTATCAATTATTTTAGGATTACTTTTTTTTGCTATTACTGTTTTTTTATTGTATTTTCGCCCCCAAGAATCGTGGTATGATGATGCATTTTGGGCAGATTGGGCATATAAGCTATCCAAAGGAGAGTTTGTCACACATGTGTGGGGAGGAGGACAACCATCATATAGTCCATTGTACGCTTTAATAATGGCATTGTGGTATAAGGTTGTAGGATTTTCTTTCTTTACAGCACAATTGCCCAATCTTATTTTTGCATTGATGACATATTTAGTAATATGCTTAAGATTTAAAGTGAGTCCTATGTTAAGGACAAATTTATCTATTATCGGTTTTGCTATTTGTTTCTGGTTTTCAGATACTTTATTTTGGATTTTTAGTTGTGGCAGGGTAGATACCTTATGTTTACTATTAGGAATATTGACAATAGATGCTTTTATTCAAACTTATGAAATTGGTGGTTGGAAAAACTATTTATTGTTTTGTTTATGGAGTTGTTTAGAAATGGCAACTGGGTTTGAAGGAGTTATGTTTGTCGCTGTATTTATTGTTATTTATTCCTGCTTACAAATACGTATTTCCTTATCAAAGTGGTATATATATATTGGTTATGCATTTTCATCAATATTGTCATTCGGAGCTGTATTAGCTTGGATGGTTTATCATAATTGTGGAAAAGCATTTTTAAGAACGATATTTGGTTTTAGTTATACTTTGAATACTATTTTTCATTTTATAGAAACTGGAAATATGTCTTTTGAAAATAATGTCCCTTTGAATGATACGATGACATTATTGCAAAAAATCAATAGTTTAACAATTGATGGGGTGGCGAATAATAAAGAATATCTAGTATTAATTTGTTTTGTTATCATTTTGATGATCATTTTCATAGTAAAGGATCAATGGAAGATATTTGCTTCCTCTTCAAAAATGTTTATTATAGGTTCTATCCTAATACCATGGGTATACGTATTAGCAGGACGTTATGCCACTTATTACTCATGGGCAGCCTATGTCCCTTGCATTATTGCCTTGTTTGTTTTGCTCCAAAATATTGAGATAGAAAAGATATTGGTTCCGCTACTTTGTATTGGTATGGTTACGTGGTTTATAATTTCGCCTCAATATAGTGATCTGAAGCGGGTTGATTTCAAGAGAGATATAGATACTCAAAATTTAAAAGATATTGCTGCAGTGCAAATTAACCCGAATGAAGCGACTTATATTCCATATAAATGGTATTATTATTTAGCAACAAGTAATAATAATTTATATTTCCAAGGTTCGAGTAAATATCCTAAGATTATGACAAAAATGATACTACGTGACGAACAAGAAATCACGGAATGGGGTAAGGTTTTGGAATTAGAGTATGTGTGCGATATTAGACAATATAAGTTATATAAGGTCTTAGGAGATCGAGAACAACATTTTTTAAAATAGGGCAAAATGACTAAATACGACTATCTCATTGTAGGCTCCGGCTTATTTGGTGCCACGTTCGCTTTCTTTGCTCACAAAGCCGGTAAGCGCTGTCTCGTTATTGACAAACGCCCTCAATTGGGTGGCAATGTATATTGCAGACCAACCCCCTTCCCTTTAGGGGAGGGACGGGGAGAGGCTATTATCAACGTCCACCAATATGGCGCTCACATCTTCCACACTAACAACAAAGAGGTTTGGGACTTTGTCAACTCGCTCGTGGAGTTTAATCGCTATACGAACTGTCCTGTCGCCAACTACAAGGGTGAACTCTACAACTTACCCTTCAATATGAACACCTTCTGCCAAATGTGGAAAGATGTACACACACCAGAAGAGGCACTAGCTAAGATAGCAATCCAAGTACATGAAGCAGTGGAACAAATCAATGCTCGTCATGCAGAGGAAGGATTCCCATTGCTTACTCCTGCCCCTTTAGGGGAAGGTTGGGAAGGGGCTCTCAACTTAGAGGAACAAGCCTTGTGTTTGGTGGGTAAAGATATCTTTGAGAAACTCATTAAGGAATATACAGAAAAACAATGGGGACGCAGTTGTAAAGACCTACCTGCTTTTATCATCAAACGTCTTCCTGTTCGCTTTGTCTTTGATAATAACTACTTCAATAATCGGTATCAAGGTATCCCGATTGGTGGGTACAATGTGCTAATAAATAAACTCCTCGAAGGTGTAGACACTCGTACTAATTGCGACTTCTTCAAAGAGTATAAAGATCATTGGCGAGACATTGCTAATCAACTCGTTTATACAGGACCCTTAGACGAGTATTTTGGATATAGTTTAGGAAGATTAGATTGGAGAACAGTAACTTTCAAGACACGTATAGAAGATACACCAAACTATCAAGGCAATGCAGTTATTAACTATACGAGCCATAACGAACCTTATACACGAGTTATTGAACACAAGCATTTTGAGATGTTTGGTCAAGCGGTTTATGACTGTCCAAAGACGGTAGTGAGTGAGGAATATTCGACAGAATATAAACCGAGTATGGAGCAATACTATCCTGTCAATGACGACAAAAATAATGCGCTTGCAGAGCAGTATCGAGAACTTGCAGAAAGAGAGGAGAACGTACTCTTTGGTGGTCGCTTAGCGGAGTATAAGTACTATGATATGGCACCGATTATCGAGAAGGTGATGGGGTTATTTTAAGGTTTTATCTCACTTTTCCTAACCTCGTTGACACTTTCCCAAAAACGTTGACATCGTCCTATTTTTGTTTACACATGCAAACTGCCAATGGCAGTTTGGCAGTTCTGTGTAATAGACTATAGAACAGTATGTTATAACAAATTGCCAAACTGCCACGTGGCAGTTTGCATATTTCTAAGTAGGACATGTCCAACTGTCCTACTCTCTATAACTCACACTCTGCCAGACTTTTACATAAAGTAGGACACTAGGACATGTCCTACTTTCTAGGGAATCTAGTAATCATCAAGGACGGGTATCCCTCGGGCATCCTCCTTGACAAAGGCGGAAATCACGCGGTAATCACGCGGAAATCACGCGGAGTTGGAGGCTGAAAACACATAGCGAGGAGCTCACAAAAATACTATCTTCGCAAGGTCAACCTAAGTCCAATCAGCAAGGAATAAGCAATCCTTAAGCAAGGGTGCTTATCCCCAATAGGGCTCTTGAAGCCGCCTGACCTTCAAAAGGGGGATCGTGGATTGTGTACCACAAAAATAGGAATCAAAATACCACAAAAATAGGAATTTATTTGCACATATTAAGAAAAAGTTGTACCGTAACGAAAAATTTCGTAACGAAAAAAATCGTACTTAGAGTAGGGGGGTGACGAGGGCGTCGAGTTGCTGAAAAGCGGACTCGAGGTTATCGTTAACGAGTTGAACATCAAACTCATGAGCGTCCGCCATCTCAATAGACGCTTTGGCTAAACGTTTCTCAATCATCTCCTCGGAGGTGTCGCCTCGACCATGAAGACGACGAGAGAGTTCCTCCAGACTCGGCGGGCACACGAAAATACTGAGCGCCTTGTCCCTAAAGATGTGCTCTAAGTTGATTCCTCCCTTCACATCGACATCGAAGATAGGAATAGCCCCTTTGGCTTGGATACGGTCGATCTCGGAATACAGCGTACCGTAATACAGCCCTTCGTACACCTGTTCGTGTTCAATGAAAGCGCCTTCGGCAATCTTCTGCTCAAAGGCTTCGCGCGAGATGAAATAGTATTCGCGACCATCGACTTCCTGCCCACGCGGAGCACGCGTAGTACAAGAGACGGAGAGTTCAAAACGACCCGGATAGGTGGTGAGCAAGTGGTGTACCATCGTGGATTTGCCACTGCCGCTGGGAGCACAGATGATGAGTATCATATTAGTTTAGAGTTGACGCCCTTTGGGCTAGTGTAGAGTTTAGAGTAGTTGAGAGTTTATAAGTTTATAAGTTTTTAATCGCATAAAGAAAATAAATCGGCACGGGGATTGATGAGCATGACCGGAACACGACTGCGTGCAATGGCGTGGCGTTCGGGCGGACCGAAAAGGATATCGTCTAACCCGTACTCCCGACTGGCGGTGAGGATGAGTAAGTCGTTTTTCCATTCGGATTGACGCTCTACCGCCTCTTTGGCAAGGCTGAAACTGTTCTTTTTCGCTTGTAACACCCGATAACGGATGTCTTCGCCTGTGCGTTCTTTGACCTTCTCAATATGCGTGATAATCTTGTCTAAGTTCTGTTTCGCTTTCGTCCCATAATCGTTCGCGAGCAAAAGCAATATCTCTGCACCCGTCTTCCGAGCGAGGTAAGTGCAGATCTCGGATTTATAGACTTCCTCTTCGAGCATTGAGATTGGAACGAGGATAGAGTTTAGAGTGTAGAGTGTAGAGTGTAGAGTTGTTGCGCCTGACGGCGATAGTTGAGAGTTAAAAGTTGATAAAGTCATCGTATCCGTTATGAAGACGTAGGGGCGGCGCTCGTCACGGCAGTCGTTGAGGTGCTGCTGGATGATACGCGAACGATTGAGACAGTGGATATAACGAATGTCGTCAAGCATGTCTCCAGTTTTTGAGGAGTTTTTTGAGTTTATCAATGTGGTGGAGGGAGTGGTACTTGGTCCAGCTGACGAACGCCAACAATAGCCCATTGCAAATGAGTGCGCCGACCACATAACCAATCCAACGATTCTCAGGATCGAGGTCTAAGCCTTCGGGAGCCATAAAGATATAACTAACACTCACCATCGTCATAAACAAGGCGGGAATGAGTGTAATAAGGAACCCATAGCCCTTCTTGTTGGAATATAGGAAGAGGGTCGCAGACCACAAGATAAAGACGGATATCGTTTGGTTCGTCCAAGAGAAATACCGCCACACGATATTGAAATCGACAAACGCCATTCCAAACACCGCTGCGAACAAAGGCAGAGCAATCTTCAAACGATTGAGGATGGGTTTTTGGTCAATATGTAAGAAGTCCGCTACGGTCAGTCGGGCACTGCGCAAAGCGGTATCACCCGAAGTGATAGGCGCTACGACTACACCCAAGACGGCAAGAAATCCGCCTACTTGACCCAGCCACGACTTACTAATCTTATCAACCACGAGTGCGGCAATGTTCTCATTCGGGTGTTGCGCTGCAAACGCTTGCAGACCGTCAATACCATAGATACCTTGTTCGGGAACGGCAAAGAACGTACCGGCAGCCGCCGCCCAAATAAGGGCTAAGATACCTTCCGCTACCATCGCTCCGTAGAAGATCCAACGTCCTTGGCGCTCATTGGTCATGCAACGTGCCATAAGGGGCGATTGAGTGCTATGGAAACCGCTGATAGCACCGCAAGCAATACTCACGAACATCATCGGGAAAATAGGCAACCCGTTCGTTTGGCGGTTGTATAAGCCGTCCGAGAGTTCGGGCATCTCGGTACTATGCCAACCCAGCATAACGACCATGATACCTAACCCCATAAACAAAAGTATGGCACCGAAGACAGGGTAGAAACGTCCGATGAGTTTATCGACAGGGAGTAAGGTTGCCAAGGTGTAATAGAGGAAGATAATCCCTAACCAGATATACCAAGAGGGTAGCGGACACATGTTTTGCAGTAGGGCGGCAGGACCGGTCATGAACGTGGTGGTCAGCAGCACGAGCAGCACGAGAATAAAAATACGCACTACGTAAGCCAAGCCCGAACCAATCTCGTCCTTGACAATCTCCGGCATAGAAGCGCCGTTCTTGCGAACGGAGAGCATTCCCGCCATGTAGTCGTGTACGCCACCTCCGAAGATCGTTCCCAACACAATCCAAAGGAAAGCGGCAGGACCAAAGAAAATACCCATAATCGCACCAAAGATAGGACCGAGTCCGGCGATATTAAGGAACTGAACGAGGAAAATGCGCCAACCCGACATCGGTACATAATCGACTCCATCGGGATGCGCCACCGCCGGTGTTTGTGCTTTCGGGTTGATACCAAAAACCTTTTCTACAAGGGTTCCGTACAAGAAGAAACCCACTACGAGAACGGCAAGAGCTATAATGAAAGTAAACATTGTTGAATAAGTTTTTGTATTGATTCGGAGTTAGGAACGAGAGGCAAACGCAGATGGTTCTCGATAACGCCCATCTGGCTGAGGACGGTCTTGATACCGCTGGGATTACCCTCGATAAATAAGTATTTGACTAAGTCGGCATAGTGGTCTTGAAGCGCTTGGTCGGCATTGTGTACAATCTGCCCAAACGCCTCGGGATAAGCATTCGAAGCCACAGAAATCAGTCCGTCCGCACCCGCTGCCATCAGTTCGGCGGCGAGGTTGTCGTCGCCACTGAATATTTTTAGTGTAGAGTTTAGAGTTGAGAGTTTAGAGTAGTTGTTTAGTTTATTAGTTGAGAGTTTAAAGTTATCTCGTAAGGCGAGTAGGTGTTTGATTTGTTCGAGGTTGCCGGAGGCTTCTTTGATACCCATGATCTTGTCGGGGAAGGCTTCGTAGATACGCATCACCGTCTCGGGCAAGAGGTTCACGCCCGTGCGCCCGGGCACGTTATATAAAATAATAGGTACGGGACTGACCTGAGCTATGGCAGAGAAATGCTGGAAAAGACCCTCTTGAGAAGGCTTGTTGTAGTAAGGGCAAACGCTCAAGATTGCCTCGCAATACTTACTGAGTGCCTGTTGTTGATTGTTGATTCGATTGATAAGTGCTTGGGTGTTGTTCCCCCCAAGACCGAGGACGAGGGGCAGGCGACCATTGACTTTGTTAATCACGAACTGCCACACGTTCAGTTTCTCGAGTTCGGTCATCGTCGCGGCTTCTGCCGTGGTACCGAGAACAACGAGAAAATCGACGTGTCCAGTCAATTGTATATCTAAAAGTTTATCCAGTCCTTCGTAATCCACCGAACCATCTGCGTGGAAAGGAGTGATAAGTGCTGTACCGAGACCGTGAATCATATACTATTAATCATCTTAAGGTAGCGGAGGATCTGGTCAAAGAGGAAGGTGGGAGTCACCTGCCGGGAGACGGCAATCATAAAATCGTGAATACCGTGGGTGAGTTCCAGTCCTGCCTTGCAATCCGCACTGGCATAAAGAGCAAGGTAATGCATCGGGCGGCAAGGCTCCAACGTCAAGTCGATGAGCAGGTCGTAGTGAATCCGCTGCAGGTCAGCAACCATCTGTTTAGGGGGACACTCAAAGAAATTGACTTTGGTCTGTTCGCTCAAACCAAAGAGGGTGACCTCTTTGCCATCGGCAATGAGTTGTTTCTGAAGTCGTTCGATAGAAGCGTCTTTTCCGTCAGACTCCTTGTACAAAACGAGCACGTTGCGCATGCTGCCGTAGTTCCTTAGTCTTGGTTGGCGCGGTTTCTGCTTGCGAATAGCGCGCTCAAATACCCATTGTTTAAGATTCTCCAACATAGTTTATCATTTGTAAAAACTCATCTTCAGAGACGAGTGCTATTCCTAATTGTTCTGCTTTCTTGCGTTTCTCGGGACCCATGTTTTCGCCCGCTAAGATAAACGACGTCTTGCTGCTAACCGAACCGCTGTTCTTACCGCCATGGGCTTCGATCATCTCCTTATACTCCTCGCGCGAGTGGTGCTCAAACGTACCCGAGATAACGATGGTCTTGCCGACAAGTTGGGAACCGGAATTTCCGGCAGTCCCGGAGTTTTCGGATTCGCTTGCAAGGGTCACTCCGGCTTCTTGCAGTTGACGCACGATATCGAGGTTGCGTATGTCGTTGAAGTAAGCGATGATGTTTTCGGCTATTTGGTCGCCCACGTCCTCGATGGCAGTGAGTTGCTCTTTCGTAGCCCATTGCAGTTGGTCGATAGAGGGGAAGACGCGTGCAATCTTCTTGGCGGTTGTCTCGCCCACCATACGGATTCCGAGGGCAAAGAGCACGCGGTGCCAAGGTACGGTTTTGGACTTCTCAATACCGGCTAAGATATTATCGGCGGACTTATTGCCAAGGCGCTCTTGTTTGGCTAAGTCCTCGTGAGTGAGGTGGTAGATATCCGCAATCGAGTGGAGTAGGTTTTGCTCAAAGAGTAGGTCTATTGTCTCCTCGCCCAGCCCGTCAATGTTCATGGCTTTACGGCTGACGAAGTGCTCCATCTTTCCTTTGATCTGCGGAGGGCAGGTGATGTCGTTCGGACAACGCCAAGCCGCTTCGCCTTCGACGCGCACGAGGGGCGTGCCGCATTCGGGGCAGGTTTTTATAAAGTTTAGAGTTGAGAGTTTAGAGTTTAGAGAATTAGTGACTTTAGCGACGATCTTGGGAATGATCTCGCCACCTTTCTCTACCCACACTTGGTCGCCTTCTTCGATACCGAGTTGGCGAATGAAGTCTTCGTTATGCAGTGTGGCACGTTGCACGACGGTGCCACTGAGTTGTATCGGGTCGAGGTTCGCCACCGGCGTGATAACGCCCGTTCGACCGACTTGGTAGGTGATCTTACGCAAGGTCGTTTGTTGTCGTTCGGCAGCGAACTTATACGCTATTGCCCAACGCGGGGTCTTGGCGGTATAACCGAGTTCGGTTTGTTGGGCGATATTATTCACTTTGAGTACGATACCATCGGTAGCTACGGGCAGGTTCTTACGCTCAACGTCCCAATAGTTAATGAACGCCATCACCTCGTCTATACCATGGCATACGCGGACAGCATCACTGATGGGGAAGCCCCATCGCTTGGCGGCTTGCAAGCGGTCAAAGTGGTTGTCTTCGGGAAGGTTATCTCCTAACATATAGTATAGGTACGACGTCAACCCGCGTCGAGCCACTTCGCGCGGGTCTTGCAGTTTGAGGGTACCACTGGCGGCATTTCGCGGATTGGCAAAGAGCGGTTCCTCTTGTGCCTCGCGCTCCTTATTGAGTTTCTCGAAGTTTGCCCAAGGAAGGAGTATCTCGCCTCTAAGTTCGATGGAAGCTTTGTTGTCAATAGTCCAAGGGATATTCGCTATCGTCTTGATATTGTCAATCACATCGTCGCCTCGTGTGCCATCGCCTCGGGTGACGGCGTGGGTGAGTTGCCCGTCTTCGTACCAAAGAGAGATACTGAGTCCGTCGTATTTGAGTTCGCAACAGATCTCGGCATCAGCGGGCAGTTTATTCAACCAGTCAACCACCTCCTCGCGGCTGTAGGTATTGGCAAGCGAGAGCATCGGATAGCGATGGGTGATGGTGGCAAAACCCGATTTCTTGGTGAGGTCACTACCCACATGCTTGGTCGGACTTTTCGGGTCATCCATGTCGGGATAGCGTTTCTCAAGGTCTTGCAGACGACGCATCTTCTCGTCGAACTCGCGGTCGGACATAGTGGGAGCATTGAGAACGTAATACTTGTAGTTCTGCTCCTCTAACTCTTTGCGCAAGGCGATGATCTCGTCCCGTTCGGGATTCTCTATTTCAGAAAACAAATCCATCATTCAACAATAATCTTAAAGTTATGAACCTTGTTATTCGCATATACTTGGATGATATACAAGCCGGGAGGAGTGGGTCGCCCATCATAGAGAGGATTCTTAATGACGTATGCGTCCGTCGTGATATCGCCTCGTTGGATGACTTGCCCATTGAGCGAATAGATGATATAGAAACTGCGTTGATTTGCTGTAGGATACGCGTTATAAACGATGATGTCTTTGCCATCGAAATAAACGGTCTCGTTGTTGAGGCGCACCTCGTCGAGTGCTACTTCTTGACTTAAACGCAAGCCAACTAAGACGGGATCGTGGTCGGAGGAGCGGAACATCGTTATATCCGAACTCTTGTCGTAGGTGTATCGGTCGTCCTCATCGGAGTTGATGTGATAGGCAAGTACACCAGTGACTTGCGGAAGCATAGTGGGGGTAGCTAATGCATGGTCTAAGATTCCGGCTTCGCCTCCGTAGAGGTAGGTATAACTGGCGTTGTTGTGAAAATACTTGTGAAGATTCGTCCACCCGTTATCGGTAAACAAACGAACAGGATCCTCCATCGAGTAGGAGTTGAGATCTCCCATTGCGAGGATATCGGGCTCCTTATAACTCTGACTGAGACGAGCGGCTGTGTTGATCACATTCTGTGCCTCTATCGTTCTGGCGTTATTGAAAGCGCCTTGCCCATCGTGCTGGTCGTCATCTTTTCCGGAACCGTTACCCGATTTAGCTTTGAAGTGGTTGATGGAATAGATGAACGTCTCGCCCGTACTAATCTCTTTGAACTCCACCATGAAACGACGATCGGCAGGACCGCCACCTACTTCGACGATGGGCGAGAACTGCTGTACCATTTCCGTGCAATAGATAAAAGCCGATTGCGTAAGTGATCCCGAAGCCGTAGAGGTGGCAGTAATGAATTTATGTTTCCTACCGGTAAGGGAATCTAAGTCGTTTGTTAGTTCATTCAATGCTCCCGAACCTTTTTGTACTTCCACTAAGCCATAGATGTCGGCATCAATCTTAGAGAGCGCTTCGCTCACTTTCTTGCGTTGGCGTTCGTGCTCCTTGGCATTGTCGGGACCAAAACCTTCTCCAAAATTGCTAACGAGGTAATATTCGAGGTTCATGGCACAAACCAGTAACTGGTGTTCTCCTTTTTCGTCGATGACACTCATGTCGGGACCTTTGGACAGTTGTTGACGCGAGTTAGCTACCCAATCGCCACTGATGTAGGTGACGCTGGAAGCACTATTGACTTTGACCACAAGGTTCTCCACGACCTCGCCTAAGCGGTGGTTACTTCCGGCACCATTGAGGTAGAATAGTCCTGCTTTGTTGCGGGAGGAGTAGTCCTTCCATTCAGCAGAACCCGGAAGGCACGTCTCCGTACCCGTCATCATTCGTCGAACGGAGACGGAGAGACCACTATAGTTGCTATTGACATAGACCGGAACAGGGAAGAGAACTTCTTTTCCTTTATACGCTGCCAACTCCGAGGCACTCCACGTGTCCACGTTGGTGATGGATAGCACTTGAGCGGCGTGAATTCCTACCGCAATCAAGAGCCAAAAGCCGATAAATAACGATTTTTTCATATTTTAGCGTGCAAAGTTACAATTTTTTTTGCATATGTGCAAACTTTTTTGTAATTTTGCACCCGAAATGCAGATAAATTGGTCAAAAATAGGAGATTGGTGTAAAAAATACTTGTTGAACAAGTATTCGATTACGCTTTTAGTGTTCTTTGTAGTAATCATGTTCGTGGGTGATCAGAGTTTGCTTGAGCGCATGCGTCGTGCGCACCAGATTCACCTGTTGGAGCGCCGCTTGGAGCAGTACCATCAAGGCACGAAAGAGGCGGAACGCGAACTTATTATGTTGCAAAATCCTGACAGTCTGGAGAAGTATGCCCGTGAAAAATACTACATGCATACGCCCGACGAGGATGTGTATGTTGTTCCCGAAAAATGATAGATAAACTGGTTTCTCATCATCGTATTTTAGGTATCGACCCGGGTACTCTTTTTATGGGTTGGGCGATACTTGATACCGAGGGCTCTAAGGTGCAGTTGGTGGACTTTGGTGTGGAGGATGTACACAAGTTAGACGGGCAGTATGCGCGTCTGCAAAAGGAGTTCTTTTTCTTGCAACAACTAATTGATAATCAGCACCCTACGGAGTTGGCGATTGAGACGCAGTTTGTGGATAAAAACCCGCAAACAATGATTAAGATTGTCCATGCGCAAGGGGTGGCGATAGCGGCGGCTTTGAGTCGCGATATACCCATTAACGAATACTCTCCGATGAAGGTCAAAATGGCGATTACGGGCAATGGGCATTCGGATAAATCGCAGGTGGCGGATATGCTGCAACGGTTCTTGAAGATTCCCGATGAGAAAATGCCTAAAAAATTAGATGCCACGGACGCGTTGGGTATTGCTTATTGCCATTTCTTACAGTTGGGATTGCCCCTTAAGATGGAGCACGGCGCGAAAGACTGGACAACCTACGCCAAGCAGAAGGGATTGGCTTCGGGTAAACTCACCGGACCGAATGCACAATTATTGGCTGCCTTAGCGCAAAAGAAAAAATAATTGATAATTTTGCACTTTTTTGCGAATATATTTGCACATATCAAAAAAAAGCAGTATCTTTGCACTCGAATTAAAAAATCAACCCTAAGTATAACTTAAAAATTTTGTATTATGGCTTACGTTATTTCTGATGATTGTATCGCTTGTGGCACCTGTAAAGATGAGTGCCCGATGGGAGCTATTTCCGAAGGCGATCATTATTCCATTGACCCTGATGTGTGCACCGAGTGCGGTACATGCGCAGATGTATGCCCGAGCGGCGCAATTTCCAAATAATTGCCGTTAGCGAGTATAGTGAAAGGGACTGCCAAGCAGCCCCTTTCTTTTTTGCCTTTTTTATATTTTTTATAAGGAAAATTGCGCGCGCGCTTGCATATATGAAAAAAAAGTTGTATCTTTGCACCAAATTTCAATATTTGCGTTATTATGTTAGAAGCTTTTTATCAAATGCACGATTATTTGGTGGCACATGCAGAGATGCCGATTCGCCGTTTATTAATGGACGAGATTGATTGGGAAGATCGTCTGATTGCCATCAAAGGAGGACGTGGAGTAGGGAAGACGGATTTGTTATTAGTTCGTGCTCGTGAAGTAGAGTCTCAGGTCAGTGACGAGATGGCTGCCGGTGTTCGTAAGAAGAAAGCCACCGGTCGTCCGTGTCTATATGTGAACCTCAATAACTTCTATTTTACGGAGCACTCGCTCGTGGAGTTTGCGTCCGTCTTTGTTAAATCGGGAGGTAAGTATTTGTTCCTTGACCAGACGTTCAAATATCCGAACTGGTCGAAGGAGTTGCGTCGTTGTCACGATCGCTTCCATGACTTGCACATAGTCTTCTCCGCCTCTCCGGTGATGCGGTTAATAGAGGATAATAGGGATTTGAATGGCATCGTTAAGATGTACAACCTGCGTGGATTCTCGTTCCGTGAGTATCTGAACTTGCAGACGGGCTTGCACTTGCAACCTTATACGCTGGATGAGATCGTGCGCTCGCACGGTTCGATTTCGCGTGAGATTTGTGAGTTTGTACACCCCTTGTACTATTTCAAGAACTACTTACGCAGCGGCTATTTCCCCTCTTATCGTGAGAATAAAGATTATAAGACCGAGCTACTAAAGATGATGAATATGATGTTGGAGGTGGATATATTGATTATTAAGCAGATTGATGTATCGTGTCTTCCGAAGTTGCGCAAACTACTGCATATTATGCTTCGCGAGGCACCATGTGCGTTGAATATCAGTAATATCTCGGAGGATATCTCGATGTCGCGTGCCACAACGATGAACTATATCAAATGCCTCAAGGATGCGCGTCTGCTGAATCTCTTGTATATGGATGGTAAGCAATATCCGATGAAGCCTACGAAGGTATATATGCAAAACACGAACATTGCCAACATGGCTTTGGAGCGCGACTTGTCGCCCATGGAGGAGTATGAGACGTATTTCTATCAGGCGTTGCACTCGGATCATAGAGTGAATGCAACGGAGCGCAATGCGATGTTTGTGGTGGATGGCAAGTACTATTTCGACGTGAAAGAACATGTTACGGAGCGTGATAGTATCCGTCCTTGTGCCGTGGGTGACTTGGAAACCGGGCGCGGCAATTATATGCCGTTGTGGCTGTTAGGGTTCTTATATTAAAGTGAAAGTGAATTTAAAAATTAACAATTAAGATAACAAACAATATGAAAGAAAAGAAGTTTTTGACTTGTGATGGTAATACGGCTGCGGCGCATATAGCGTATATGTTTACCGAGGTAGCCGCTATCTATCCTATCACTCCATCCTCTCCAATGGCGGAGAACGTAGATGAATGGGCAGCCGGTGGCCGTCAAAACATGTTTGGAGAACAGGTATTAGTACAAGAGATGCAGTCCGAAGGTGGCGCAGCCGGTGCTGTGCACGGTTCGTTGGCTGCGGGTGCATTAACGACGACGTTTACCGCCAGTCAGGGATTGTTGTTGATGATCCCGAATATGTATAAGATTGCAGGTGAGTTGATTCCTACGGTCTTCCACGTATCGGCTCGTACGCTGGCGAGTCATGTGCTTTGTATCTTTGGTGACCACCAAGATGTGATGGCTTGCCGTCAAACAGGTTTCGCGATGCTCGCTGAAGGTAGTGTACAAGAAGTAATGGACCTTGCCGGTGTGGCGCACCTCAGTACGATTAAGAGTAGAGTCCCGTTCCTCAATTTCTTTGATGGTTTTCGCACTTCGCACGAGTATCAGAAAGTAGAAGTCGTAGATATGGAGGACCTTCGTCCGCTCGTAGATATGGAGGCGCTCAATGAGTTCCGCCAACGCGCACTCAGCCCAATGCGTCCTGTGATGCGTGGAATGGCGGAGAACCCCGATGTGTTCTTTGCTCACCGTGAGAGTTGCAACACCTATTATGATAAGGTGGCGGATATCGTTTCCGACTACATGAAGGAGATCTCTAAGATCACCGGTCGCGAGTATCGTCCGTTTACCTATTATGGTGCAGCAGATGCCGAACAGGTGGTGATTGCTATGGGTAGCGTATGCGAGTGCTTGAAGGAAGTGATTGACTACGAGGCAGCTAAGGGAAAGAAACTCGGAATGATCAACGTACACCTCTATCGTCCCTTCTCCCTCAAATACTTACAAGAGGCATTGCCTAAGTCGGTTAAACGTATCTGCGTGCTTGACCGCACGAAAGAGCCGGGTGCGAATGGTGAGCCTTTGTATCTGGACGTGAAAGATGCTTTGCAAGAGTTGGGTCTGAACCACATCGAGGTAGTCGGCGGTCGTTACGGTTTAGGAAGTAACGATACCACGCCGGCACAGATGTTGGCGGTTTATGAGAACCTCAACTTACCGCAACCCAAGAACCATTTCACGGTCGGTATCAACGACGATGTGACCTTCACTTCTCTGCCCGTAGGTGAGGAGATTGCGATGGGCGATAAGAGCCTGTTCCAAGCTAAGTTCTATGGCTTGGGTGCCGATGGTACGGTGGGTGCCAACAAGAACTCCGTGAAGATCATCGGTGAGGGAACCGATAAGTATTGTCAAGCATATTTCAGTTATGATAGTAAGAAATCGGGTGGTTTCACCTGCTCGCACTTGCGTTTTGGTGATGAGCCTATCCGCTCGACCTATCTGGTGACCACGCCTAACTTCGTGGCTTGCCACGTACAGGCTTACCTGAAGATGTACGATGTGACGCGCGGTTTGCAGAAAGGCGGTACGTTCCTGCTCAATACGATTTGGAGTGGAGACGAACTCAAGAAGAACCTGCCCGACAAAGTGAAGAAATACTTTGCCGACAACGATATCCGTTGCTACTATATCAATGCAACGAAGATTGCACAAGAGATTGGTTTGGGCAACCGCACGAACACGATCCTGCAATCTGCCTTCTTCCGTATCACCGAGGTTATCCCCGTTGAGAAAGCGGTTGAGGAGATGAAACACTTCATCCTCAAGTCCTACGGGAAGAAGGGCGAAGATGTAGTCAACAAGAACTACGCTGCCGTGGATCGTGGAGGCGAATATCACTTGTTAGACATTGATCCCGCTTGGAAGAACATCGAAGTGAAGGAGGATGAAGGCGTAGCCGGTGATCCTGCGTTCATCGCTAAACTCGTTCGTCCTATCAATGCCCAAGCCGGTGACTTACTGCCCGTATCTTCCTTCAAGAGTATTGAGGATGGTACATGGCCAAGCGGTACGGCTAAATATGAGAAACGCGGTGTGAGTGCGTTCGTTCCCGTTTGGAATGCCGATAACTGTATCGAGTGTAACAAGTGCGCATACGTTTGTCCTCACGCTTGTATCCGTCCGTTCGTTTTGGACGAGCAGGAGAAACAAGGTTTTGAGGCGACTACGCGTGAGATGAAAGCTCCGGCAGCTCTCAAGGGTATGCATTTCCGTATGCAGGTGGGCGTTATGGACTGCCTTGGTTGCGGTAACTGCGTTGATGTATGTCCGGGCAATCCGAAGTTAGGCAAAGCCTTGACGATGGTTCCGCTGGAGGGACAAGAGGCAGAAGCTAAGAACTGGGATTACTGCGTGAACAATGTCAAGAGCAAACAGGAACTGATAGATATCCAATCGAATGTGAAGAACTCGCAATTCGCTACACCGCTGTTTGAGTTCTCGGGCGCTTGCTCGGGTTGCGGTGAGACACCGTATCTCAAACTCATCAGCCAACTCTTTGGCGATCGTGAGATTGTGGCTAACGCAACGGGTTGCACCTCTATCTATTCGGGTTCTGTTCCTTCTACTCCTTATACCACGAACGAGAAAGGGCATGGTCCTGCATGGTCGAACTCGCTGTTTGAGGACTTCTGCGAATACGGTTTGGGTATGCAAATCGCTCACCGTAAGATCAAAGAGCGTTTGGCACGCCTTATGACCAAAGCGCAAGACTGCACTTGCTGCTCGGACGAACTGAAAGCGATGTTCCGCGAGTGGTTAGAGAATAAGAACTCTGCCGAAGTAACCAAGCGCCTCTACGAGCCGATGGTAGCAGCGATGACGGCTTGCGGTTGCGACACTTGTAAAGAGATTCTCAAATACAAAGATCATATTGTTAAACGTAGCCAATGGATCGTTGGTGGTGACGGTGCTTCGTACGATATCGGTTACGGAGGCTTAGACCACGTCATCGCTTCGGGTGAGGACGTGAATATCCTCGTACTCGATACCGAGGTTTATTCCAACACCGGTGGACAGGCTTCCAAATCGACTCCGCTCGGAGCTATCGCTAAGTTCGCAGCTATGGGTAAGCGCGTGCGTAAGAAAGACTTAGGTATGATTGCTACTACCTACGGCTATGTCTATGTGGCTCAAGTGGCTATGGGTGCAGACCAAGCGCAGACGCTGAAAGCCATCCGCGAAGCCGAGGCTTATCCCGGACCGTCGCTTGTCATTGCTTATGCGCCTTGTATCAACCATGGTCTGAAGGCCGGAATGGGTAAGTCGCAAGAGGAAGAGGCAAAAGCAGTGGCTTGTGGTTATTGGCACTTGTGGCGTTATAACCCGCAGTTAGAGGTTGAAGGTAAGAACCCCTTCACGTTGGATAGCAAAGAACCGCAATGGGAGCAGTTTGAAGACTTCCTCAAGGGCG